>SVNW01000008.1 GCA_015066745.1 Ruminococcus sp.
TCTCAAACCTGATATTGATTTAGGTACAGGCCACGGAAATATTGAAATTCCTTACGAATATATGACGGATATGAAAAACTATTGTAAGTTGAGAGATACAAAATAAAATAAACAGGCAATTATTTCAGAAGATTTTGCTGTTTGGAAGCTGTATGCTACGGAGCGGTTTCAAGAGGAAACGGAACGACTTCATGATGAACGGAGGGCTTGGGAAGGCGTGCAGCAGGAGTTGGGGTATGGGGAGAGGTTCAGGGAGAATTTGTTTTGTGTAAAAGACAATCACCCTGTTTTAAAGAAAGACATGGAAAAACCTTTACCGCATCGGTGCTATTCACACGGAGTTCGATACCTAAAACGGAAAATCAAGTGAATGACATTATTATATATCTATGCATAGGCTTCTTGATGTTCACTTTGAAGAAGATTGGTATCTGGTAGAAGATAAAGCTGTTCAGCAGCATCTTAATATGTTCTGTAAAGTTGCTATTAATTTTATTAAACTTTTCATAAAAAACTCAAAGTTGAAATATCAGATAAAATTAATAAACTATATCATGGCTTATCTGCAATGAATATAAACAGCTGGAATCAACAATGTTTTCTTGTATGCAGTTTGGAAGAGAAATCGGGGGTAAAAGTTATAGTCGAAAGATTTGGTTTTGAAGTGGAACAGATCCCCGATAAAGATGATTCTGATTATTTTATCATCGAAGTGTTGGTGCAACCGACAAAAACATTTTCGGCTGGCTTGCCAGCTATACTATTCATCGACTTTTTTCTTAAACAGCTAATCTCTAAACTACTGAGGTTGGCTGTTTTACTATCTGTAAAACTTAATATTAGCTTTATGATAAGCCGTACTAATGCAAAATTTGTTAATATTTATGCTGGGAATTTAGATAATATCGGACGAAATATTACAATTCTCTTGACTTTTCGATTTTTCTATTGTACAATAATAACAGTGATTTTTCGTATATATTCGTCACTATTTCATATTTTGTTAAAAAGTGAGTGGCTACTTAGAAATTATACTATTCAATATGATTTTATGAAACGGAGGAAAGATTTTTTATGGCAGAATATATGACTCATGAACGTGAGGAATACATTGCAAAGCTTGAAGGGCAAATTCAAGCTATTGACAGTATCCTTAAAATGGATTCAGGTACATTAGTAAGTGCAGAACTTAGAAAACAGCTTAAAGCTCTGAAAACAGAAGCTGAAACCGTACTTCGCAAGCTAAGAAACAATGAATTTGAGATTGCAATAGTTGGAATGGAGAAAGCCGGTAAAAGCACCTTCGCCAACGCACTTATGGAAAATAATCTTTTGCCCACTAAAGACCTGAGATGTACCTTCACGTCTACTCAGATTGAATATAGCGGTGACGATAAGGATGATAGTGCAACGGTATCTTTCTATACTGCTGATGAATTCGATAAGGACTTTAAGGACAAGCTCTGTAAGCTTGGCTTTCCGAACTACAAACGCTATTCCTTTGATACCATTGATGAGAAGCAGTATTTGACCATATATGAGAGTGAAGTATCAGATGAAAAGAAACGCTTGTATGGTGACTCTATTCATGAGGATGTTTTGGCAATAATCAGAAATGTTGATAGTCTCTCTGAATTGCTCGGCAGACCTGCAGTCCCATTTGGAGCTGATAGAATCAACTCAGGTGAACTGGAAGCATATATAACAGATGAATCTAAGGCTCGTGCTGTAAAGCAAGTAGTCATTCGTTCTAAGAAACTGAATGAGATGAAAAATGCTATTATCTTTGATGTTCCGGGTTTTAATTCTCCTACTGAACTGCATAAGATTCAGACTTTGGAGCGTATGAAGTCCGCTGATGCTATCATCGTAGTTGCAAACGGTGTTAGCCCAAGTTTAACTGGTGAATCGCTTAAAATTCTTCGTGAATCCGATGACGAAGGCAATCCGCTCAATGATAAGCTCTTTGTATTTGCCAACAAAACTGAAGGTGCAAGAGATATTTCTAAGAACATCAGTGATACATTTAACGAATGGATTAGTAAGGGATTTGTCGCTCAGGCAAATAAGCATAGAATCGTCTTTGGTTCTGCACTGGCTCATTTGCAGGTAGCTGGTCTTGATCCCGATGATCGTACATTGAGGTCATTTAAGGAAAGAGAAAGCGAAATGCCTAACGGAGATGGCGTTGAAGCTATGCGAAAAATCCTTGCTGATTACAACGAAAATGAACGTTTTGAAGTGCTGAAAAGAAGAATTAACCGCATAAAGGCAGATATTCTGAAGGCATTTAGCGATATTCGTACAGGAAACGAGGAGTTTGCAGCAAGTCATAGTTACAGTGCTGAGCAGGTTGCTATGGTCGCAGAGTTAATTGATGATATTCGTCCTGCTGCTGAGAAGAAACTTCTTGATTTGAAAGCTGAAATCCGTTCGTATATGCCTACGGAACAGCCTCTCTCCAAGCAGATCATCACATATATTACAGATAATGTCACAACGGAACACTACAGTGTATCGGATGAGCTTCTTGAGTATGTTAAAAAACATACACCATTTATAGGTAATCATGATGACGTAGGTCGTATAGAGGCTACCATAAGAGAGATGAAATTTAAAGAAATGTATGAAGACTTTTCTCAAAACGTTATCAACATTGCTGACAAGCACCATACAGAGTATTCAGTTCAGATATTGGACATATTACTCGATGCTATGGGGGTAGATACAAGTTCCCCGTATCGTGAAGAACTTGCGGAGTCACTGAAGGGTGAAGTGTCAGCATTTAGAAGTGATCTGATTTCTTCTAATCATAGCAATGAGCTTTATTATCAAAGCCTTATTGAGCGTTTTTCACGCTATATCTATCAGATTCTTATTACAAGCCAGTACAGTGCAGAACGACTCAGAGAGTTCTATGATAGCATAGATAATTTCTACAGTTTGTCTGTATTCTACAAAAAGCCTGATTGCGATGACGATTTAGCATATATTGATATTGCTCCGAAGGATCAGCCGCTTTGTATGATGCTCCTATTCCATCATTATCTAAATGCGGCGGATAATATCCGCTTGCTTATGAACGATATTAGCCGTATTTCTGGCATAAGAGAAGTGCCAGATGAAATTACTAAGATGGCTGAAAAGGCATTTTCTGCTACAGGTGGTAATAAAGAAACAATTATTGATATAGTTACTAAGAAGGCTGCGAATATTGTAGATAAATCCGATGATTTCAGAGTCAACCTTGTAAGACAGGCGTTATCTCAGATTATCGAAAGCAACGAGCCGTACAGTGTTGCTAATAAGGAAGCCTTTACCCAGTACTACGAGCGTTATCATAGCTCTATCAGAGGTGGCAAGCTTTATTCTGTTGAGAATTTCAGAACTGACTTTGATGTTGACATTCAAATTCTGCAAGATGTGCTTGTTAATGCGTTTGTTCGAGCTATCAGTATGGAAAAGCCGTTCGTAGCAAGAGAAGCAAAGTCGATAGATGACATTATTGACTATATTAAGAGTAAGAGCTTTGGTGCTTTCTTGAGTGCTAATTTCTATAAGATTAAGTACAAGGAGACTCAGCTTTTAGATAAACAACGCCGTGATAAGGAACAGAACGCCGCTATTATTCAGGCTATCAGCGGTATTCTCGACTCACTTGCTAACTAATGGGAGATAATAATTATGAAATATAAGGAATTATTTGGAAAAAGCGTTAAACAAGATATAGACGAAATCAAAAGAGAAATTGACAATGATCCCAGCATAATCTTTGTCTATTCTGGAACGCAGACGCTTTACGACTATATTGATGCTCTCTATGATAAGGGTAGAGGGCTTGATGCGGAGTATCTGTACAAGTTCAAGGTTTGCTACGAAAAGAAGGATTTGAGGGTTTCTTATTCCGCAAGAGGTGGTAAGAGAAGCAGAGAAATCATTTCAATGAGCAGCCTTGTTAATGAACTGGACGGCAAAAACTCTTGCAAGATTGTTGTTGAAAGCAATGACCGTGTTCAGCTTGCTTTCATCGTTCAGCAGCTTATCTTTATTGAGTATCCATTGGAAAAGGTAGATATTCTTCTCAGGAAAGAAGAAAAGGATGCCGATAAGACAAAGTGTTTTATGAAGAATGTTAACGAGTTGCTTGATGGCTGTGAATCAGCTATTACACGGTTGACTGCCCTTAGACATGAAGTTGAAACGGAAATGGACGACAATAATCCTACAAAGGAAGAGAGACTCAAAGATATTGATGATGCTCTTGGATCTTGCACTTCGATTAAAGCTCAGATTCTCAAATCCATTGACGTGGAACTGAAATTTGCCGTTGCTGCTTCTAAGAAAGCAGGCAAGAGCGTAATCGTGAACTGTTTCATCGGCGAAGAAATTGCACCTACAAGTACAGAGCTTGCAACGCCTAATAATTGCTTCTATAAAAGAAGCAAGGATGGATTGTATCACCTGCAACTTGAAAATGGTGAAGTACAGAGTTTTAACACAGGTTCCGAGGTTTATGACGTTATAAATGGTCATTTTAGAACTGCACAAAACGATTCATCTTCAGGTTTTTCTCTTCCTGATATGAATATCCAGTATGTAACTAATGAAAACAATTTTTCGTCCTATACTATCTTTGATACTGCTGGACCAGATGCTGCTGTATCAGTTGTTATTGACGGTGAAGAAAAACCTAATAAGCATCGTGAAGCGGCAATGCGTGCAATGAACCTTTGTGATGTAGCCGTATTTGCGATAGACTATTCAAAATATTTAACTGAAACAGAAGAAGATTATCTGCGAGAAATCAAAAATATGTTTGAGGCTCAGCATAAGTTCCATTCACTTGTGTTTGCATTGAATAAGATTGATGTAAGATATACTGATGTTAAGAGTCCTAAATCATTCATAATGTCCGTTGATTTCATAAAAACAAGGCTTGCCAAGATAGATGCCGCCTATAGAGACTGCATTATTTTCCCGACCTGTTCTTTGGAATACTTTAATGCAATAGAAGCGGAAAAAGCAGGAATTACTGAGCTTAATGCAGAGAACAACCTTCCTATCGGCGAGATGAAGCGTGTTAAGTTCGCCCATAAAGATGTACCGGCACTGGCTTGGCTTCATACACATTCTGAAAATCTTGAGTACTATCATGGAATACAAACCATTTCTTATGATGTATTTAAGAAGGATAGTGGTATGCCTGCACTCATGAGTTATGTATCTTACGTTGCACAGAGTAAGGCAAGAGACGAGATTGTAAACAATGTGACATTTGAGATTTCGTCTCAAAAAATGAAAATTCAAAGTGTTCTTGATTATATTGCTAATATTGAAGCACTTATAAATGCAGATGATGAACAAATCAGCAAAATATCAGGTATCATCACAGATTACACAGATGCTATAGAAGACATATTAAGTGAGGAAATCACACAGGACGATCTTACTGTTCTTCAAGATAAGAGCTTGGTGAGAACATTTGGCATTAAAAGACTTACAGTAGATAGTACCTATAAAGAAGTGGGCTGTATCAAGTTTATCGATTACCAAAAAACCGCATTGGCAGCGACTTGTGAGAAAACATCTATTGCAGAAGTAATGTACACCGCTATGGTCGAAGCGATTTGGAGGAAAATTGAAGGTGGTTCCGAATTTGATGGCAGGCAGATTGACAGGTTGTTTTCTTCCGCCGACTTCAAGTTGATTGCTAACCAAATTGGAAAGCAACAAGTTGAACAAGCAGCAAAATTTACATTCGGTCAGCTTTCAAAGCTCAGCGGAGAGGTAAAAACCATTGTTAAACGTAGACAGGAACTGCTCGATCAAGAAAGTAATAATTGCCGTGAAAAGCTCAAAAAGGAAAATATCAAATTGGAATTACCCGAACCTCCGGAATTTGAATATGCGGCTCAAATGACACCACCCAGCGAAGTTATTGTTCAGGTGGGAGCTGTTGATTTTGATCTTTATCGCAATTTGTCAGTTCTTTTCGAAAAGAAGTTCTGGAAGAATATCGGAACTTTCTTCGGTAAACTTTTTGGGAGTAAAACCGATAAAGATTTCAAATTAAAGTTTTCCGCTTCAAAAACGACCTTTCTTAATACATGCAATTCTAACTTGAAGCCGTCATTCAAGAATGCTGTCTATGAGAACAATATTGCAGAGGAAATGTGTGATAAGCTTACAAGGTCCGTTGTGGATCAGTATATGAATGATCTTATCGATGAACTGAAACAGGCATTTGAGAACATGAATGAAACATATATGTTCTCTATTGTGCGTTTCCGTTCGGCAGTTGATGACAGAGATAAGTATAAAGAGGAGATTGAACTGTATACTCTTCGCAAATCAAATATCATGGCTATCGGAAAATGCACAAAAGCGTTTATGGATACATGGGGCGTTATTATTCGTGATTTTATCGAAGATGAAGAAACGGATAAGACTCCTGCTTTAGTTTGAGAAAGGAACGATGTGGAATGGAGTTGCTACAACCAACGAGCTTTGCTTCTGCCGTTGCAAGCTCAAAAGAACAACTTAAAAGAATATCAAATATAGTATCTAAGTATTGTGGTCAAGCAAAAGCTGAAAGTTTCTTACAGGCTTGCGACGCGCTTGATTTTACAACAGCTAACACTATTCTTGATGATACGATAAGAGAATTAACCGGCTATGATTCTGTTTCTATCGCTCTAAGTGTATTTGCTGAAAAGTTTCCTCAGTTATCCCCTGAACTCAGCAATAAGGTATCTGATGCATTGTCTGAATCCGATAAAGCAAAGGTTATTAACAGTTATAGATCAAGGATCATCAACATTATTGATGGGGTGTGTTGATAATGAGTAACTCGCAATCGTTTGATTTTAATTCATTGAAAAGAATGACCGTTGATAACTTGATTGGAAAATGCAAGCAGTATGTCGAGCAGTACGTCTCCAAGAAAGCTGCTTCTCGTCTTGATGATGCGTATAAAACATCAAGATTTGATGAAGTTAAACATATTCTTGAAGTGACACTTGAGCGAATAAAAGCTAAAATTAAGGTTTCAGAGTATCAAAAAGCAGAAAAAGCTGTGAAGGACGGGTTTTCTGATGCTAAAGAGCTATTTGTTTCTTCTGATACCAATGAAGGGAGCCAGGACGATAATATGGGTGCAGGCAACGGAATGGTTGCTGTCATTGTCATTATTGTTGCTATCCTTGTAGTTTCAGTTGTTGTAGCATTCTTATATCTGAGATCTAAGGATAAGGGTATTGATGTCAACACTCAGACTGTTGGTGAAGTTCTTTCACACAGCATTAAGAAGGGTAACAGCATAAAGTATACTGAAAAGGACAAAGACTTGATAGAATTGCTCCATGAGCTTTCAGTAATCTACGACAATACAGACCAATACTTAAATAGCTAATACAATGGAAGGCGCTCAGCATACGCTGAGTGCCTTCCTATTTAGTTTGCCCTGAATGGGCAGTAACTTGGTGGTGAAAGTCCACTACAGGCTTGGCAGTAGGAACTGTTAGCGAAAGGCAAGTGCGTCCATCGTGAGGTGGAGTATGAAGTAAGCCCGTAGCAAACTCTCGGTCTGACGAACAGAAACTACATATAAGGCAAGGCTATATAAATTCTACTGATGAAGCATATACTGATAAATATATAGGCGACAACAGCAAAGCGTACAAGAAAAGAGAATACATGGACGCAGTTGAAGCCGTACAACTCATAACAGGTGCAGGTGGTATCGCAGTATTTGCACACCCACTCATATATGATTTTTCCGAAGAACAACTGCAAGGCATTATTGATACTTTAAAACCTCACGGACTGATGGCAATAGAATCTGAATATTCTACATTTACAAGCACTTAGATTGAATATGTAAAAAAACTCGCACTTAAAAACGACCTCTTACTAAGTGGCGGTTCGGATTTTCACGGTACTCTCAAACCTGATATTGATTTAGGTACAGGACACGGAAATCTTGAAATTCCTTACGAATATATGACTGATATGAAAAACTATTGTAAGTTAAGAGATACAAAATAAAATAAACAGGCAATTATTTCAGAAGATTTTTCTTTAGATTTAATTGCCTGTTTCTATAAAATATGTTATACTGATAAAGTATAAAAATTATGAAAATTTATAGGGAGTGTGGCAAATGAATACATTTATTGCTGATGAAAAAAGATATGATAAGATGATATACAACCGTTGTGGTAAAAGCGGACTGAAGTTACCTGCAGTTTCGTTAGGATTATGGCACAATTTTGGTCATAAATCCTGTATGTCAAATATGGAGGAAATGATTCACACAGCATTTGATCTCGGTATAACTTATTTTGACCTTGCAAACAATTACGGTCACCCATACAACGGCAGTGCCGAAGAAAATTTCGGAAAGATACTTGATGGTATGCGTCACTACCGAGATGAAATGTGTATTTCGACTAAAGCAGGATACGGCATGTGGCCCGGACCGTACGGCGGTGATAACGGCTCAAGAAAATATCTCATTTCATCACTTGACCAGAGCCTTAAAAGAATGAAACTTGACTATGTTGATATCTTTTATCATCATGTTTTTGACCCTGATACACCACTGGAAGAAACCGCTCTTGCACTCGACCATATAGTAAAACAGGGAAAAGCCTTGTATGTCGGCATATCTAACTATACAAGCGAACAGACAAGTGAAATAATGAAAATCTTCAACGAACTTCACACACCGTTTATAGTAAATCAACCTTCATATGCTATGCTCAACCGTTGGATCGAAAATGACGGACTTGACAGATTTGCACTGGAAAACGGTATCGGTCTTGCTGTATTTTCACCGCTGTATCAGGGATTCCTGACAAACAAATATCTCAAAAAAGTTCCTGAAAACTCAAGAGTAGGTAAAGGTGAAACCTGGATAGGAAACGAACTTGATGAAAAAATGACATATAAACTCAATGCACTTAACGATATTGCAAAAGAACGAAATCAGAGTCTGTCACAGCTCGCTCTTTCATGGATATTGAGAAATAAAGCCATAACCACCGTTATTATCGGAGCAAGTCGTCCTGAACAGATTATCGAAAATGTAGCTTGTATTGAAAATATCAATTTTACAGAAGATGAATTAAATAAAATTGAATCTGTACTTGCAGGTAAATGAATAAATATATGAAAAAATTCAAAACACGTAATCACAGACTTGCTCTGTCGCTTATTTTCACACTGGTTGTCGGTGTATATTTGTTTTTTTCGGCATTGCTCACCTATCTTGGAGTATATCTGATAATTCAACTCAAATATATCACTAAGGGAACAACAGAGCCTCCGTCTCAGGTTATGATTTTACTGATTATTACAATAGCCAACTTTTTTGTCGGAATACTTATGACGTTTATATTCAGTAAGATTCCGCTCAAACCTGTCAACAATCTGATAAATAAAATGAATATGCTTGCTTCGGGCGACTTTAAAACACGTATAAAATTTACAGGGCTTTTTTCAAAAACTCCTATAGCCTCGGAACTTTCGGACAGTTTTAATAAAATGGCTGAAGAACTCGACAATACGGAAGTTTTAAGACGTGATTTTATAAATAATTTTTCGCACGAATTCAAGACACCGATATCGTCAATATCAGGTTTTGCACGACTTCTGAAAAAAGATAATCTTACCTTACAGCAGAAAAAAGAATATATCGACATAATAGAAGAAGAATCAATGCGTCTTTCATATATGGCTGAAAATATTCTTAACCTTACAAAAATCGAAAATCAGACTATACTCTCTGACGTGTCAGAATATAACTTATCCGAACAGATACGCAACTGTATCCTTATCCTTGAAAACAAATGGTCAGCAAAAAATCTTGAGTTTTCTGTTGACTTCGGAGAACACACTATATCCGCAAATGAGGAACTGTTAAAACAGGTATGGATAAACCTTATAGACAATGCGATAAAGTTTTCTTTTGAAAATTCTACCATAGAAATAAGCATTAAGCACACTGCAGAGAATATAATAGTTATGGTAATAAACAGCGGAAATGGTATCTCAGATTATGATTTAAACTATATATTCAATCGTTTTTATCAGGCTGACAAATCAAGAGCTACCGATGGTAACGGAATAGGTCTGACTATCGTGAAAAAAATTACAGAACTTCATAACGGAACGGTCAGCGTTGCAAGTGAAGGCGATACGACCATGTTCTCAGTTGAATTACCAATACGACACCGGGGAAGGTGAATACGATTTGTTTAACATACTTGTTGCCGATGATGATAAAAATACACGTACACTGCTTAAAGCAGTTCTTGAAACTGAAAACTACAATGTATATACAGCACATAACGGAATAGAAGCACTTTCGGTTCTCGATAAAAATCATATAGATCTTATAGTTCTTGATGTTATGATGCCGGAAATGGACGGATACGAACTTACAGAACAATTAAGAAAAACTCAAAATGATATGCCGATACTTATGGTGTCGGCTAAACAACTTCCCGAAGATAAAAGAAAAGGTTTTTTATCGGGAACAGATGATTATATGACAAAACCTGTTGACGAAATAGAAATGCTCTTACGAATAAAGGCGCTTCTTCGCAGAGCGAAGATTGCAAATGATAGAAAAATAGAAATAGGTGATGTCATAATAGATTACGATTCGCTTACAGTAAAAAAACATAATGAAATAACAGAACTTCCGCAAAAAGAATTTATGCTTCTGTATAAGTTGCTTTCATATCCCGGAAAAATATTTACCCGAATACAGCTAATGGACGAAATATGGGGAACAGAAAGTCAGACTGGCTGGGAAACTGTCACAGTTCATATAGGGCGGTTGCGAAAAAGATTTGAAGGCTGGGAAGAATTTCAGATCGAATCCGTCAGAGGACTTGGTTATAAAGCGGTAAAAAATAAATAAATTTTATCAACAATTCATAGCTTTTTATTGCACATATCCGATATTTCTTTTTGTTTATTTTTAGTTTATATTTTTATGATAAGTTATTATCATAAAAATATTTTATTACATAGTATTTTCTGTAACTCAAACAGACAGGTACTGTACAACTAAAAAGAAACGGAGAAATTTTTTATGCTTGAACTCAAAAAGATCAAAAAAGATTATCCTGCCGGTGACGGAAAAGTTGAGGCGTTAAAGGGAATAGATCTTACTTTCAGAGACAACGAATTTGTTTCTATCCTTGGTCCCTCCGGATGCGGAAAGACTACCATGCTCAATATTATCGGTGGCCTTGACCAGTATACAGACGGCGATCTCAAAATCAACGGAAAGTCAACCAAAGACTTCAAAGACAGAGACTGGGATACTTACAGAAATCATTCTATAGGTTTTGTATTTCAGAGTTATAACCTTATACTGCACCAGACTGTATTGCAGAATGTTGAGCTTGCACTGACGTTATCGGGTGTTTCAAAAGCTGAAAGAAGAAAAAGAGCCGAAGAAGCTCTTAAAAGAGTAGGTCTTTCATCACAGCTAAATAAAAAACCTACTGAAATGTCAGGCGGTCAGATGCAGAGAGTAGCGATTGCACGTGCTATAGTAAACAATCCCGATATAATTCTTGCCGACGAACCTACAGGCGCTCTTGACAGTGAAACAAGTGTTCAGGTAATGGAAATACTAAAAGAGATCGCACACGATAGACTTGTTATCATGGTTACTCACAACCCTGAACTTGCGGAAAAATATTCATCACGAATCATTCGTATGCTTGACGGTGAAGTAAAAGATGATACAAATCCTCTTAGCAAATCCGAACTCAAACGTGAAAAAATAAAAGACAAGGAACTTGCAAAGAAAAATGAAAAGGTAAAGAAACCTTCAATGTCTCTTTCAACTTCTTTCTCTCTTTCGCTCAAAAACCTGTTTACCAAAAAAGGACGTACCGCACTTACATCATTTGCAGGAAGTATCGGTATCATAGGAATTTCACTTATATATGCAGTTTCTCAGGGTATGACAAACTATATAAATGTTCTTCAGGAAGATACGCTTTCATCATATCCGCTTACACTCGAATCACAGCATATGGATATGGGTTCTCTTATGGAAATGTTTATTGGCGAAGCTGAAAAGAACGGTACTCATGAAAAAGATGCTGTTTATCAGAAAGGTATGATCTATAACCTTGTTAATGCTATGAACAACATGGAAGCCAACGAAAACGACCTGAAAAAATTCAAGGAACATATAGAAAGTAAGATCGCCGAAAGTGACGAAGACGGTTTTAAAGGTTCTGTAAACGGTATTCAGTACACTTATAACATGGATATGCTTGTATATACCAAGAGTACAGATGGCTCTATAATCCGTTCTGACACTGAAGAACTTATGCAGGATCTTATGCTTGAATACTTCGGAATGGATATGTCGCTTATGACAGATATGCAGGACAGTATGTCCGGAGGAATTTCCATGAGCCCTCAGGTAGTGTTATGGCAGGAAATGCTTTCAGGAAAAAATGGTGAAGTGATAAATCCGGTTCTTGAAAAACAATATGATGTAATATACGGTTCATGGCCTGATGAATATAATGAAATAGTCCTTGTTGTAGATGAAAACAACGAGATCGATGATATGACATTATACGCTCTCGGCCTTAAAACCAAAGAAGAAATAGATAAACTTGCAGATGCCGCATTCAATAAAACTACGATCGAAGCTGATAACAGAAGCTGGAGTTATGAAGAGATATGCAACAGAGATTACAGAGTTGTGCTCAATGCTGATTGTTATTCGTTAGATGAAAAAACAGGTATCTATACAGACCTGCGTGAAACCGAAACAGGTATCAAATATCTTTATGACAATGGTATAGACCTTAAAGTTACCGGTATCATAAGACCAAGCGAAGATGCAGTTTCTACAATGCTTACAGGAAGTATAGGATATACTACAAAGCTTACAGAATATATAGTTGAAAACGCTGCAGACTCTCCGGTTATCTCAGCACAGCTTGAAGATGAAAAAATTGATATATTTACAGGTCTTCCTTTTAAAGAAAGTGTCGGCGATCTTACCGATGAACAGAAAAAAGCAGAATTTAAAAGCTACATCGGAAAACTTAAAAAAGAGGATAAAGCCGCAACTTATGTAAAGATAAAAAGTATAATGGGCGACGCTGAACTTGAAACTGCCGTTTCACAGACAATAGGCTCTATGACACGAGCTGATATGGAAACTACTCTGATACAGACTTTCACTCAGCAGATGAGTATGTCCGAAAGCGATATGCAGGGATATATATCGGCAATGTCAGATGAAGAAATAACAGAGATATTCTCTCAGATGGTCGCAGAACAGGTCAAATCCGAATATGCTATGCAGATAGCTACACAGTTCGCAACTATGCCGACAGATGAGATCATAAAGGCTTTTGACGCGGAAATGGCATCATATACAGCGGAACAGTACAATAAATATTATGAGGAAATTCTCGAATTTTCAGATTCCACATATGAAGAAAATCTCCGTGATCTTGGTTATATAGATCTTGATGATCCGTCAACGATCAATATTTTTGCTTCAACTTTTGAAAATAAAGATGTTATCGAAGAATTTATCGCTGATTACAATAAGGACGTAGAGGAACTTCAGCAGATAACATATACCGACTATATAGGTCTGATGATGTCATCTGTAACGTCTATCATAAATGCTATCACCTATGTGCTTATTGCATTTGTCGCAGTTTCTCTTATAGTTTCTTCGATAATGATAGGCGTAATAACACTTATCTCTGTTCAGGAAAGAACAAAGGAAATAGGTATTCTCAGAGCGATCGGTGCATCAAAGAAAAATGTATCACGTATGTTCAATGCCGAAACAATGATCATAGGATTTACTTCAGGTTTGCTTGGAGTAATAGTAACATATTTACTGTGTATCCCGATAAATATGATCATGCATTCACTTACAGGAATTAATAACCTCAGTGCAGTTCTTCCGATTCCGGTTGCAGTTATACTTGTTGCGATAAGTATGCTCCTCACTCTTATTTCAGGTATTATACCTTCAAGAAGTGCAGCAAAGAAAGATCCGGTTGTTGCTCTTCGCAGTGAATAATAAATTATAAATTACAGTAAAATTTAAAAATGCTCTTATTTGTCCGTTTGACTCGGAAAATAAGAGCATTTTTTTAGTTTTTATAAAATTTTTTAAACTCAGACGGAGTACAATGTTTTATTTCTTTGAAAGCACGATTAAATGATGTAATGCTTGAAAAACCTGAATTCATAGCAACTTCAGTGATAGACATTGACGGGTCCATAAGCAGTTTTGTTGCGGCGTTTATTCTTATTTTATTTATATAGCTTATATACGATACACCGCTGTACTGTTTAAATATTCTTGAAAAATGGTATCTGCTGTATCCTGCGATATCCGATAATTTATCGAGTGTCAGTTCAAACATGTAATTTTTCTCTATATATTTCAGAACAGAATTGAAACGTTCGCTGTATTCGACTAATTTTCCGGCAGTACAGCCTAACTGATTTTTCTGTACCGAAAGCTGATTTTCTCTTATCAGCACAAACAATTCAAGAAGTTTAAGATATATTTTTATCTCAGAAAGTTCAGAATGCTGAAAATACTCGTCATATATTTCGAGCATTATTTTTTTTGCTTTATTACTAAGGCTGTTTTCGGAAGACGCTATAAATATAGTCTGCGAAAAAATAGAATTTATAGAACCAAATGCTCTTATATCTCCGAGCATGGCATTGTCACACTGAAAAATAATACGCTGTCCTTCGTCAGGAGCGGTCATTGAATGAAGTTCTCCCGGAGGGATAATAAGTATATCACGTTCTTTAAGTGAAAAATTCTGCTCGTTTGTATGTACAAAAAAATTATTTCTCAGAGGCATGACTATTTCAACTGCATTGTGCCAGTGGATAGGATAATCTTCTTTTACATTGTTATCGTACAAAATCGTAAAATGATTTTCAGGATATTCAACTGTTTCGAAATCACCGTTCAGATGTTTTATCATGATATCACTCCAATATGTTTTTTATTTTAGCTGATTATGATAATCAAAAATTGTTTAAAATCTTTATATTGATTATATCACATTTTAAAATACATCTGCAATAGCGAAACGAAAATATGTGCATTATGCCATTTATTGCAATAGTTTATTTGTTGATTATGCCTTTGTTTTGGTAAACCCGAAATATAAATCACAAAAAACAAAAATAAAACCGCAATATTTGATAGGCTTTTTTGGCTGACAGATATTATAATTGTAATTGTTGAGATTATGCTATGGAGGAATACAAAGCATGAATATAAAATGTTATGAAACAGATTATAAAAACTTTGGCAGATGCATTTGTCTGCAAAACGAAAAGATAACGCTTATGGTCACGCTCGAATGCGGACCAAGAATAATTTACTTCGGACTTAATGAAGAAGAAAATATACTTTTTGAAGATACAGACAGAAATTTCTCGATGGATACCGGAGAATACGGCACATGGTATGCATATGGCGGACACCGTATCTGGCTTGCACCTGAAACCGTCCCTGAAACTTATTTTCCGGATAACACTCCAGTCAGCTATAGTTTCGATGAAAAAACATATACACTTACTGTCAGTCAGGAGGTCACTCCTTTCAAAAAACAGTTTTCTATCGAATGCAGATTTGATGATCAGAACACAGTGACAGTAATTAATAAAATAAAGAACTGTGATGACAAACCTCAGAAATTTGCACCATGGGCAGTAACAGGACTTACTTCCGGCGGAACAGAATACCTTGATCTTTGTGACAAAGATACAGGTTTTCTTCCTAACAGAGTACTGGCATTATGGCCATACTCCGATATACACGACAAACGTTTTGATCTTTCAGATGATAAGATCGTATTAAGACAGGATCCGAATGCTCAAAAGGCATTTAAAATCGGTGTGAATCTTACTAACGGTGAAGTACGCTACAAAAAAGGAAATCAGGTCTATATAAAAAGATTTGATAAATACGATGAATCTTTTAATTATCCTGATTTTAATTGTAACTACGAAACATACACCAACAAATATTTTCTCGAATGCGAACTTGTGGGTGACTACCGTGAATATCAACCGCAGGAAACAGCTTGCATAACAGAGCAGTGGATCTTAATAAGGGAGGAGAATTGATTTTGATAGATGCACAGAAAAAAGCTGAACAGATAACTGATCTTATGACAGTTGAAGAACAGGCTGAACAGCTCAGATATGATGCGCCTGAAAACAAAAAAGCAGGCATAAAAGAATATAACTGGTGGAGTGAAGGTCTTCATGGTGTAGCAAGAGCAGGAACAGCGACAATGTTTCCTCAGGCTATAGGCATGGCTGCAACATTTGATGAAGAACTCATTGAAAAAATTGCAGATATAGTTGCTACCGAAGCAAGAGCAAAATATAACGAATATTCAAAGCAGGAAGACCGTGATATATACAAAGGACTTACTCTCTGGTCACCAAATATAAATATTTTCAGAGATCCGAGATGGGGAAGAGGTCAGGAAACTTATGGTGAAGATCCGTTCCTTACATCACGACTCGGAGTGGCATTTGTAAAAGGAATGCAGGGCGAGGGAGAATTTCTGAAAACAGCTGCTTGTGCAAAGCATTTTGCTGTACATAGCGGACCCGAAGCTGTAAGACATCATTTTGATGCCATAGCAAATCCAAAAGATATGGAAGAAACTTATCTTCCTGCTTTCAAAGCTCTTGTAACAGAAGCAAAAGTTGAAGGTGTCATGGGTGCTTATAACAGAGTAAACGGTGAAGCGGCATGTGCAAGCCCGTTTCTTATGAACAAACTTAAAGAATGGGGATTTGACGGATACTTTGTATCTGACTGCTGGGCTATAAGAGATTTCCATACAAATCACGGCCTTACAACTACCGCTCCCGAATCAGCAGCACTCGCATTAAAAGCAGGCTGTGATCTCAACTGCGGAAATACATATCTCCATATGCTTACTGCGCTTGAAGAAAACCTTGTTTCTCCTGAAGACATCAGAAATGCTTGTGTTCATCTTATGAGAACAAGAGCAAGACTTGGTATGTTTGAGGAGAGTACAGAATTTGATAATATACCATATGACGTTGTTTCATGTAAAGAACACAAGGCGGTTTCTCTTGAATCTGCTGAAAAATCAATGGTACTTCTTAAAAATAATGGAATACTTCCTCTTGATAAAAATAAAATCAGGTCGATAGCAATTATAGGGCCTAATGCTGACAGCCGTGAAGCACTTGAAGGAAACTACTGCGGAAAAGCAGATGAATATATTACATTCCTTGACGGAATAAGAAGAAGCTTTGACGGAAATATATACTATTCAGAAGGTGCTGATCTTTTCAAAGACAGAGTTATGGCACTCGGCAGAGAAGATGACAGACTCGCCGAAGCAGTTATAGCAGCACAGAAAGCAGATGTTGTGATAGTATGTACAGGTCTTAATGCTACGATAGAGGGTGAAGAAGGCGATACAGGCAATGAATTCTGTTCAGGAGACAAACCTGATCTCAGATTACCTTTGTCACAGAGAAAACTTCTTGAGAAGATCGCAAAGACAGGGAAACCTTATATCATAGTAAATGCAGTAGGAAGCGCTATAAACGTTGAAGTTGATTGTGATGCCCTCATACACGCATGGTATCCTGGACAGTTTGGCGGTACAGCACTGGCAAATATACTTTTTGGCAATACTTCACCTTCCGGAAAGCTCCCTGTTACATTCTACGAAACAGCGGACAAATTACCCGAATTTACCGATTACAGTATGAAAAACCGTACATACAGATATGCTAAGGACAATATACTTTATCCTTTCGGATACGGTCTTACATATTCATCTGTAAAATGTTCAGATCTAAGATTTTCTGAAAACACAGTCAGTGTTGATATAGAAAACACCGGAGATTTTGATACTGATGAAGTTGTACAGTTCTATATCAAAGATTACTCGGAAGAAGCAGTGCCAAATTACAGTTTGTGCGGATTTAAACGTGTGTCTCTTTCTAAGGGAGAAAAGAAAACTGTAACACTCGGACTTTCAGATTCATCATTTGAAGTTGTATGTAATGACGGAAGCAGAAAAATTTCCGGTGGCAGATATACACTGTATGCAGGTGTTTCACAGCCTGATGAATATAGTTGTAAACTTTGCAGATGCGATGCTGTAAGCATTGATATAAACATTGATAAATAAAATATTTTAATATATTATAAGGAGTAGTTAGTATGAAAGAATTTTTTAATGGAATTGGAAAGATACAGTACGAAGGAAAAGAAAGCAAAAATGACCTTGCTTTCAAATATTACAATCCTGATGAGATCGTAAACGGTAAGCCAATGTGCGAAAACCTCAGATTTGCACTGTCATGGTGGCATACAATGGGCGGTGACGGAACTGATATGTTCGGTGCAGGCACTACAGATAAAAAATGGGGCGAAGCTGACTGTATGGAAATCGCAAAGGCAAAAGTTGATGCTGCTTTTGAGATAATGGATAAGCTTTCTATTGATTATTTCTGCTTCCATGACAGAGATATAGCTCCTGAAGCTGATACACTCGAAGAAACAAACAAGAGACTTGACATCATTTCTGACTATATCAAAGAAAAGATGGGTAACAAGAAGCTTCTCTGGGGTACAGCAAACTGTTTCAATAACCCAAGATATATGCATGGTGCAGGAACAGCTCCATCAGCTGATGTATTTGCTTTTGCTGCAGCTCAGATCAAGAAGGCAATTGAGATCACTGTTAAACTCGGTGGTAAGGGCTACGTGTTCTGGGGCGGTCGTGAAGGTTATGAAACACTTCTCAACACAGATATGAAACTTGAACAGGATAATATGGCAAGACTTATGAGAATGGCTGTTGACTATGCTCGTTCTATCGGTTTTGACGGTGACTTCTATATCGAACCAAAGCCAAAGGAACCAACAAAGCACCAGTATGATTTTGACACAGCAACAGTTCTCGGATTTTTAAGAAAATACGGTCTTGATAAAGACTTTAAGATGAACATAGAAGCTAACCACGCAACACTTGCTCAGCACACATTCCAGCATGAGCTTCGTGTAGCAAGAGATAACGGCGCATTCGGTTCTATTGACGCAAATCAGGGCGATCCGCTTCTCGGTTGGGATACAGACCAGTTCCCTACAAATATTTATGATGCAACATTCTGCATGTACGAAGTAATAAAGGCAGGCGGTTTTACAAACGGCGGTCTTAACTTTGACTCAAAGGCAAGAAGAGGTTCATTTACTCTTGAAGATATCTTCCATTCATATATTGCAGGTATGGATACATTTGCACTCGGTTATAAGGCAGCTTGCAAGATAATCGAAGACGGCAGAATAGATGCATTTGTAGCAGAACGTTATTCTTCATGGAACAGCGGTATCGGTGCAGATATCATAAACGGTAAGGCTGACCTCGCTACACTTGAAAAATATGCACTCGAAAAGGGCGATGTTGTTGATTCGTTACAGAGTGGCAGACAGGAAAAACTTGAAGCTATAGTAAACAACGTTCTTTTCACATTATAATATCGGAGGATCCTATGAAATACGCTATCGGTGTTGACATTGGCACCAGCGGAACAAAATCCGTACTCTTTGATGAAAAAGGTACTGTAATAGCTTCGGCATCTCAGGAATATCCGCTTTATCAGGAGAAAAACGGTTATGCTGAACAGGAACCTTCCGACTGGTACAATGCAAGTATAAATACAATTAAGAAAATCATATCAGAAAGCGGTGTTTCTGCTGATGATATATGCGGTGTAGGTATATCGGGTCAGATGCATGGTCTGGTAATGCTTGACGAAAACAACGAAGTTATCCGCAAGTCAATAATATGGTGCGATCAGCGTACTGCCAAAGAGTGTGAAGAGATAACTGAAAAAGTGGGTAAAGAGCGTCTTATTGAGATAACTGCAAATCCGGCATTAACCGGTTTTACAGCTTCAAAGATTCTCTGGGTAAGAAATAATGAACCTGACAATTACAAGAAGTGTCGTCATATTCTTTTACCTAAGGATTATGTAAGATTTATGCTCACAGGAGAATATGCAACAGATGTATCAGATGCATCAGGTATGCAGCTTCTCGATGTTCCGAACAGATGCTGGTCAGATGAAGTATTAGAAAAACTTGATATAGACAAATCTTTGCTTGCTAAGGTATACGAGTCCTGTGAAATAACAGGTAATATCACATCTAAGGCGGCAGAACTTACAGGTCTTAAAGAAGGTACTCCGGTAGTCGGTGGCGCAGGCGACAATGCCGCTGCCGCTGTCGGAACAGGTATAGTATCGGACGGAAAAGCATTTACAACTATAGGAACAAGCGGTGTTGTATTTGCTCATACATCTGAAATACAGATAGACCCCAAAGGCCGTGTTCATACTTTCTGTTGTGCAGTTCCCGGTTGCTGGCACATAATGGGCGTAACACAGGCAGCTTGTCTTTCACTAAAGTGGTTCAGAGACAATTTCTGTGATACCGAAATGAGAGAAGCAAACGAAAAAGGTGTAAGTGAATATTTCATCATGGATAACGAAGCTGAAAAGATCGCTATCGGTTCAGATAAGCTTCTCTATCTTCCTTATCTTATGGGTGAGAGAACTCCGCATCTTGATCCGGATATAAGAGGAACATTTTTCGGAATTTCTGCTATGCACACAAAAGCACATTTTATACGTGCGGTAATGGAAGGTGTAGCGTATTCTCTTCGTGACTGCAAAAACATTATCAGCGAAATGGGAACAGAGATTTCTGATATGATGGCATGCGGTGGCGGTGGAACATCACCACTCTGGAGAAGCATGCTTGCCGATCTTTACGATTGCCCTGTAAAGACAGTTTCATGCAAGGAAGGTCCTGCTCTCGGTGTTGCTATTCTTGCTTTTGTAGGAACAGGTGTTTATGACACTGTAGAACATGCTTGTGATGCTATGATAAAAACAGATAAAGTACAGGAACCTGATGCCGATGCTTCGGCACAATACGAAAAATATTATCAACTTTATCGTAAAATATACTACTCTATCAAAGACGACTGCAAGGAGCTTGCAATGCTTTGATCATCAATTCTTTTATACACAAAAAATCCTGCATCAGACGGTGCAGGATTTTTTGTGTATTGATATTAATCGCCACGAGTATATGTACCAGAAATACAGGCGTATGAAATTATATTTCCACCATCTCCGTCTTCTTTTTTATCGAGAGCCATAACCTTTTCAAAAAAGAGACTGTTTGAACTGTCAAAAGTTAATTTTGTCTCTTCTGTTGGTTGCTGTCTTAGTGCAATTACATATACTTCATAGGTATGCGTACCACTTGGTGGATAAGGTCCAACATATTCTTTTTTATCTATATCTCCTTGTAGAAGTTCAGTTTTGCAAATATTTTCACTTTTCCAATGAAGCCAATTACCTGCCGAAGTATCAACCATATACACAGCATAAAATTCAGCTTCCGGAACAGCTTCCCATTTAAGATGTGGAGAAGCGTTTGAACCTTTTGCAGTATTAGTGATTATAGTATCCCACACACCATCATGAAGATCATCAGATAATATTTCAAAGGTATCAGTTACACTATTTTTTAAATCAATAATCTGAGGTTCTGTCACTGTTGTACTTATCACATTTTCTGTCGTTATTTCTGGTTGAGATGATAAGGTTTTGTCGTTAGTTTCTGAACTTTGACATCCCGCAACAGTCGACAACATCATTGTAGATACAATAAAACATATAATTTTTCTAAATTTAATCATTATTATATCAATTCCTTTCTGTAAACATGTCTTTGTTATTATATCACACTTAATATGCACTGTCAATCATTTAAAAAAACTATATATTATTTTAATAATAGTAAACGTCACCTTCATTTTTACAGTCACTATAATTTACAAAACGTATTTCCAAAAAATAAAAATTTATTGATTTTGGGAAATAGATGTAGTATAATAATCCTGCGAGGTGATTTTTATTAAACTGATTGAAATAAATAACTACCAGAATAGATTACAACAAGATATATTTTACTTAAACTAAGGATGGATTTTTATGAACAAAGAAAATTTTCTCACTCGTGGAATTGTAGTATGTTTACTTGCTTTTGTCTGCTGTTTTTTATGGGGAAGTGCATTTCCTTGTGTAAAGATAGGGTACAGGATAAGTGATATTTCATCGGATGATACTGTTTCGCAGATACTTTATGCCGGTATGAGATTTACTCTTGCCGGAATTATGGTAATAGTCTATTCAAGTATTGCAAACAAAAAGTTTATTTCACCAAAAGGAAAAAATGAATCTTTGCAGGTTATGAAACTCAGCTTTTTTCAAACAATAATGCAGTATTTTTTCTTTTACATAGGTCTTGCAAATACAAGCGGTGTAAAATCTTCAATAATAATCGGTTCAAATGTATTTGTTTCGATAGTTGTTTCTTCGCTGATATTCCGTCTGGAAAAAATCACTCTGAATAAAGCACTTGGATGTATAATAGGATTTGCGGGCATACTTGTCATAAATCTGAGTGGCGGAAATCTCGGAACAGGGTTAAAACTTACAGGTGAAGGGTTTATATTCATCTCCACTTTTTCATACGCATTTTCATCGGTTCTTATGAAAAAATATTCTAAAACAACCAATCCTGTTATGTTAAGTGGCTGGCAATTTCTTTTCGGCGGTATAGTGATGACCGCATTCGGACTTGCATCGGGTGGGGAAGTGCAAATAAATTCACCTTCTTCTGTTGCAATGATCGGTTATCTGGCATTTATTTCAGCGGCAGCGTATACGTTGTGGGCTACATTGTTAAAGTACAATCCTGTTTCAAAAGTATCGGTCTATGGTTTTATGAATCCGGTAATAGGGGTTATTCTTTCAAATGTTCTTCTTAAAGAGGACAAACAGCCATCTTTAGTAACAGCGATAATCGCACTTGCTCTTGTATGTGTAGGGATATATGTTGTGAATAGGGAGAAGAAGTGATTTTTGTGGTACAGAAAACTATTCGCTAAAATTAATCGGTATAATTTGTGATTAGAGAATTTTTGTAATACAATAGGAATTTTTCCTATTACTTTTTAAATTTAAAATAGACTCTGTGAATTCAGAAAACAATAAAACAAGCCATGTAACAATAAACTCAAAGTTCATTATTACATGGCTTTAAATCTGTATGTACCAATCTGACAGAATGTGTCGGATTATTTTTTAGGCACAATTTACACAAACCGTCTTATTCAAGCGTTTCACTTTTCTTTATTGCGATTCAACCCAATTTTTAAACACTTCAAGGATTTTGATTAATTTATGACTATCGCCTGCACCTTTAAATGCATTATTTTTTACCAAGCAAAAAAACCAATCATCATCACCATTATCATATTCTACTTTTTCAAACAATTTGTCGCTCATCTCTGTATCTTCTAAATCGATAGTGACAGACCATCCTGGATTATCAGTATTTAGGATTTTTACACCATATAAATGTTCCCAACCTCCATCGCAGTTACTATGATACCAATTCTGTAACCAACACAATATATCCATCATTGTTCCTCCTAAAACAATATTTTATGGTATTTCGTCAAGATATGGCTTTCTTACACCGCCAGCATAATTTTTATCGTGAACATGCGGTGTTAATATTTCTTTGTCTGTTACATTTCAACATCTTCTATCTCAATACCCGAACCATCATCTGATCTTACAACATCTCCTGCCTTCAGGAACTCAGCCTTTGTCCAGCCCTGTCCTTCTACCCAGAACGGATGTTCTTTTGTTGTTTCTATAACTTCTCCGTTAATAGTCACATACACAGAAAGCATCATATCTGTAAATCTTCTTTACTGCTCCCGTATCATCTGTTATTCCTACTACATCTCCGTGTGCATTTTTCAGATAATACTCATATCAGTGGTAAATACTTCTGTTCCGGTTGCCGTCATTTTTGTACGGTTTCCGTAATCGTCATAGGTGTATGTGTATTTGTCTGTAAGACTTCCGACTGTTCTTGCTTCGGTTGAGAGCTGTCCAAATTCGTTGTAATCGTAGCGGATTGTCTCTATTATACCATTTTCTTCGCTTACTTTGCAAGCCTCTGAACCGTCTGTGTAATATGTACAAATCTAGTAATAGGGGGTTATTCTTTCAAGTGTTCTGCTTAAAGGGGAAAAACAGCCCTCTTTGGTAACTGCAATAATTGCACTTGCTCTTGTATGTGGGGGGGATATATGTTGTGAATAGGGGAAAGAAATGATTTACGTTATAGTGAGATATATTATTTTTAGTATAAATTATTCATTGCTAAAAGCCTAAAACTACAAAACAGAAAATAATATTATAAATCGGTTGCTGTAATAAAAACGTCAACCTTTTTTTCAATTATACAACTTTAATATTATTGACAAAGAATAAAAATCATGATATAATTTTAATATAAAATTATGCGTTTTCACAATTTTATCAGAAAGGCAAGGTGGGGTTATGTTAAAAAGGTTATTTTCAATAATACTTGCAATCACAATTGCAACAGGGTATCTTGATGTAGGAATTAATGTTTTAGTTGACGAACAAATGATGTTAGAAGATATGATTGTAAGTGCTGAAGAATTTGATACCGAAGATGTAGTTCTTGAAGGACAAACAGAAGAAGGGATTACATATCTTTATAATGATGAAAAGGTTGTTATTACAGGGTATGTTGGCACTTCATCTGATTTGGTGATACCAAAAGAAATTGATGGAAGACTGGTTACAAATATTGCTGGAGAAGCTTTTTATAATAATAAAACCATTAAAAAAATAAATATTGAAGCTAGGATCAATATGATCCCCCAGCAGTGTTTTAGATTTTCAAATTTGATGAATATAATTCTTCCTGAAACACTTACCAAGATTGACGAACGTGCATTTGCATCTTGTTATGATTTAGAAACAATCAATATCCCCTCTGAAGTAACAGAAATCGGAAACTATGCATTTTGTTATTGCACTAATTTGAAAACAATCACAATTCCTTCAAGTATAAGAATAATCAAGTCCGGTGTATTCAATTTCTGTAAAAATCTCGAAATTGTAAATATTCCTTCCGGTGTAACAACGATTCAATATGATGCATTCAATTTTTGTGAAAATCTAAAATCTATCATTCTACCTTCAACAATAACATCAATCGGGGATTCTGCATTCAGTAATTGTACTAATTTAAAATCTATCAATATACCTTCAGGTGTAATATCAATTGGAGGATCTGCATTTCAGAGTTGTAAGGAATTATCAAATTTGAATCTTCCAGAGACCATAGAAACAATTGGAGCTAGCGCATTTAGCTATTGTACTTCAATCACAGAAATTATTATTCCCAATAGTGTTACATCATTAGGTGCAGCGTCTTTTACGGGTTGTGAAAATTTAGAAACTATTCAATTATCATCGCAACTCCGTATTATTAGCGAAGCTCTTTTTGAGAATTGTAAATCATTAAATGATATTAATATACCAGATTCCATCACAGAAATTAAACAAAGAGCTTTTAAAAATTGTATTAATTTATCAAAACTCAACATTCCATCAACAGTATCGGATATATCGAATGAAGCTTTTTTGGAAACTAATGCATCTTTAATTATTTATGGTGAATCTGAAAGTTATGCTCATAAATACGCTTTAGAAAATCATTTTAAATTTATTCCAATTGATACGGAACTAACATTTATTCAAGACGAACAAGGGTTACTTTATTTAATAACTGATAATGAAACGGCTTGCGTTTATACTTATCTTGGAACAAATAAAAATATTACAATTCCTTTACAAGTTGAAAATATACAAGTAACAGAAATAAGTCCAAGAGCATTTGAAGGAAATATAATAATCGATGAAGTTATAATCAATGCTGAAATAATAGAAATACCATATCAATGTTTTAAAAAAAGTAACATTTCTTCAGTAAAGCTTCCGGAAACGTTAAAAACGATTGATGCGGGTGCTTTTGCAGAATGTATAAATTTAAAAGATGTGAATATACCACAAAACATTACATCACTGAGTTCATCGGTATTTTATGGATGCACTAAACTTACTGAACTCAATATACCAGAAGGTATAACAGAAATCCCTGACAATTTGTGTTATTCATGTACGTCATTGAGAAAAATAATATTCCCTAGCACAATAACA
Source organism: Ruminococcus sp. (assembly GCA_015066745.1). Lineage (GTDB taxonomy): Bacteria > Bacillota > Clostridia > Oscillospirales > Ruminococcaceae > HUN007. Next base: position 26,254 of record SVNW01000008.1, read on the forward strand.
AAAATCGGTGATTATGCATTTAGTTTATGTAAAGATTTAACCGAAATATCACTTCCGAATACTATAACTGATATTGGAAATAGTTCTTTTTCATATTGTTCTTCTTTATCTGAGATTAAAATTCCAGATAGTATAACTAACATTAGTGATAGTGTGTTTGAACGTTGTTCTTCTTTAACTGAAATTACAATCCCTAACAAAGTTACATATATTGGTGCGAAAGCTTTTGATGGTTGTAATGCACTAGAAAAAATAGTGATACCAGCTTCTGTAACAGAGATAAATGAACAAGCTTTATCTGTATCATCGTCAAGTAAACTTGTTATTTATGGAGAATACGATAGCATTGCAGAAGAATATGCTACAATAAATAAAATTATTTTTTCTCAGATTGGGACAGAAATAACTTGGCTCACAACCAATGAAGGTTTCGTTTTTTATCGAAATACTGATGGATTAACATTATTTGATTTTTCAGGAACATCAACAGCTATTACAATTCCAGTTGAAATAGACGGCGTTCCAATAATCGGAATACATGGTAATGTATTCGCTCGCAGTGTTATCAAAAAAGTTATAATTGAAGCAGATATTCAAGTTATTCCTGATTACTGTTTCTTTGATGCAAAATTAGAAGAAATTACACTTCCGAAAAACTTAATTAGTATTGGCGAGTTTGCTTTTGCAGATTGTGATTATCTTCATGAGATTGAACTTCCAGAAAGTCTAATTTCTATTGGCGTAGGAGCGTTTAATAATAAAAGCTTTTATGAAGAAAATCAGGGGAATGGTCTTAATAAGATTACGATTCCTGCAGGTGTTACAGAGCTTAAGTGGCTTACTTTTGCCGTTTCATCCCTTGAAGAAATTACATTTTTAAGTGACGTGGTTCATATTGGAGATCATGTATTTGCGTATACTAAACTTAAAAATATATCATTACCTGATTCTATAAAGTCTATTGGCGATTATACATTTTATGGTTGCAAAGAACTAACAGAGCTAATAATTCCTTCTAATGTTACTGATATAGGAGAACATGCGCTTTCTAGTACATCATTAACAGAATTAGTAATACCTGATAGTGTTACAACTATTGGCAATAGTTTATTAAGCGATACACCAATAACTAAAATTAATATTTCTTCAAACGTAACTTGTATTCCAGATGGTTTTGCCAGAAACTGCAATTTATTGGATAACATAACAATTCCAGTTTCAACACATAGTATTGGTCAAAGAGCCTTCCAAAATTGCAATAAATTATCTAATATTTATATTCCATCAACAACTACAACAATTCATTCATCTGCATTTGACAATTGCTATTTCCTTACTATAACCGCACCTAAAGACAGTTACGCCATTACCTTTGCTAAAGAAAACAATATCCCATATGTAGAGGTAACATACGGTAATGATAATGAAAGTTTTGAAAGTCAGATTCCTTCAGATGTCATCAATCAGTCAGGAAACCAAAATGATGAATGGTCAGTAATTACAGACAAAGTAACTGCTGTTTTTGATATTGGTTCTGTAATTGAAATTCAGCACAGACATGGTAACAAAAATGTAACTTTCAGCTATAAAGTCGTGGAAACGGTTGGAAATGATGAGCAACAATCTGTCGTTGAAGATGTGCTCGAAAATGGAGGTAAAGTTGTTGATTTCAGCCTTGTAAATTCAGACGGAGAATCAATTGCATTTTCGTCAACTGAAAATAAAGGAGCAGTAACAATTACAGTTCCATATACGGCACCTGTTTCAGCAAATAAAGTAACTGTATATTATATCGCTACTGACGGTACACGAACTGATATGAATGGTACATATGATCCTTCTACCAAGACAGTTACATTTACTACTACACACTTTTCATTATTTGCAATTGAAAGTAGTTTTGTAAATGAAGAACCAGAAAAATCTGATAGTATCGGAGTAACATTATCTGGTTGTACACTTAGTTTAAATGGCAATATAGGTGTGAATTTTTATATGGAACTTAGTGAGGATATCGCAGAAAATTCTAATGCATATATAAAATTTACTTTGCCAAACGGAAATATAGAGCAAGTCTCTGTTTCTGAATCCAGAATAAATACAACTCTTACACCTGGAAAAACATATAATGTATTTTCTTGTGAAGTTGCTTCTTATGAAATGACGCAGAATATTAAAGTACAGATGTTTGATGGATACGGAAACAGCAGTCAACAATATACGTATACTGTAAAAGAATATGCAGAGTATATTATTGGTAATCCAACACAATACACTGAAAAAGATATTGAATTTGTAAAAGCACTTCTTAATTATGGTGCTTGTGCACAGGAATATTTCAAGAAAGAAATATCAAATCTTGCTAATAGAAATATGAATACAGACGATCGTGTTGTAATAAGTCTTACACCAGATGATTTAGAAGAGTATATGGTAATGCCTGAAAATAATTTCTTAGGATCTTTTGCAGGATATAGTCTTGTTCTGCACTCCGAAACAACTCTAAAAGTATTTTTCAAACCATCTGAAAATATTGATACAAACAACCTTACTTTTAAAGTGAACGGACAAATAATAAAACCAAGCCGTTCAGAAGAATATTGTGTTCTACCTGTAAATAATATAAAGGCTTGGGATCTGGATACAAACCATACTTTCACAGTATCTTATGGAAATGAAAATTTTGATTTCTCATGCAGTGCATTGTCCTATGCTTACAGTGTGCTTGATAACGGTTCGTATCCAGATACGTTAATAAAGTTAATTTCGGCACTTCGTGTATATCAACAGAAGTCTGAGATTTATATTAATAAATAAAACGGAGGAATTATGATGAAGGAAATTTATGAAACACCTGAAATGGAAGTTATCGGATTTGAAACCGAGGATATTATTACAACAAGTAATATTGAAGAAGGTGAAACTCCTTTTGTACCAATTTAAAAAATGAAGCATATATGCAAAAATGCAGGCATTTACATTGTAGTATGTGAATGCCTGCATTAATTATATAAAGATGAATAAACAAATTTGCTTGGTACGTTTACATTGAAAAATCATTTTTAATTTAAATACGATATATACCGTGATAATAAATTGACATTGTTACTTTGATAATATATAATATATATATTCGTTTGTGAAACTTTATTGGCAAGTATTATACTTGCAGGGACGGTATTTACAGGTTGTAGTAATACTCAGTATTCTGACAGCAGTGAAGAATCCTCAAAAGATAGTGTTGGTTCAGTTACAGATACAAGTGTTAAAGAAACAGAAAATGACTCGTCGTCCATTATTAATTCTGATACACCAGACACAACATCTTCAGTGGATGCTGTTGATGAGGATACAGATACTATCAAAGATGATACAACTGCCTGGAAAAATGCTTATAAAGAAGTTGTAGAGGCTTTTGAGGCGGAATATGATTCCGATTGTGAATATGCATTTGTATATGTTGATGACAATGATATTCCTAAATTATATGCTACAGCTTTTGGAGTTCAAACAAGAAGATTATATTCATATTATGAAAATGAAGCAGTATTGCTTATAACGGGTGAAGGAAAATATAATATGTTTAGCCCTTCAAGTTGTAAGAAAAAAAGCGGAAAAATATGGACGATTGGTTCAGGTGGGTTTAAAAATCATGTATATGAATGTTTTGTAATTGCTGATGGTATGGCTGAATCGGTTGAGTGTGTATTTTTAGATTCTAATGAAGAATATACAATAGATGGTATTTCTGTAAGTGAAGAAGAGTTTCGTAGAAAAGAAGAAGAGTACAATAACTACTCATCGCAATGAAATCAGCAAATATCATATTTAAATACGGATGAGATTTTAAGTATCTTGAATATTGGAAATACTGATGAATCAAATAACAATATCAAATCAGCAGACAGAAGTATATAGAATGTATTGTTAATAATGATTATATTTATGAATGTGCGCTTGTTTACATTGATGATGATGATATTCCTGAACTTATTACTTCTGAAGTTCCTATAAATTATACTCTTTATACATTTAAAAACAATCAGATTTATGTTCTTCCATTAGAACAGCGATTTACTGGATATATACATAAAACTGGTAAATATCTTGAATCGGCAATTACATTTGTACATGGTGATGACCGATTTTTAAATGAATATCGTCTAAATAATACAGATTCAGTGGTTACCAATAACTTTATATGTAATACTATAGCATTTGATGATAATCATTATCCTGTTGAATGGGAATGTTCACATAATGGGAATAAAATCACCGTACTTCAGTATGAAACAGAATGTAAAAAACTAACTGATTCATACTTACTACCTGAATATTATGAAGCTAAGGAAGTTATAAAAATGCTTTCTGCAGGTTATATTCCTCCGCAGTCAAATGTGTTAAACTATGAAGAAAAATTAGGAATGGTTACTACTCAGGAGGGGCAACTTAATATCAGATGCGGACCGTCTGTTGACTTCGGAGTACTTGGTCAGGTATGGAAAAGTGATGTAGTTACCATTATAGGTGAGACTGATGATTGGTACATAATAAAATGTGGAACGCCACCATACGCAAACCAAGTAGGGTGTGTACATAAAGATTATATTTCAGTTGATTAACAGTAATTGATTTTAAACCAGATATACATGAACCAAATAATAAATCAGGAGGGACGTATAATACTATGAATATAAAAATCAGACCTGTTGTTATCGAAGATTATAACGGAATTTATGAACTATGGAACAGCACAGAGCAGTCAAGACGTGCATTGAATCCGGTAGATGACAGCAGGGAAGGGATCGAAAGATATTTAAAGCGCAATCCATCAACCTGTTTTTTAGCATATACAAATGATGATAAAAAAATAGTCGGAGTTATACTTACCGGTCATGACGGCAGACGTGCTATTGTTCACCATATGTGTGTACACCCTGATTATCGACGTCAGGGAATAGCAAATAAACTGGTTTCAAAAGCAGAAGAAGCATTACGCAAAGAGGGCATTACGAAAATATTTGGTCTGGTTTTTAAAGATAATGACGTTGCAAATTCTTTCTGGGAAAAACAAGGGTATACCGTTCGCACAAATTTGAATTATCGTAACAAAAGTTTAAATGAAAATGTTCCGCAAGGTGAATGATATAGTTATGGAGGTTTTTTATGAAATCAAAGTATGATTTGATCTGGAGTGTAAGTTTAATAATGATAGGAATTGCAACTTTAATTTTAGTAGGTTCAAGGATTACAGGAACAGAATTATCTGATACAGCAGTGCGTATATTTGGGATTATAGATCTTATTTCTCTTCCGTTTTTAGTATTTACATCAATAAAGAAATTTGTTAAAAAGGTATAATTTTTCTATGTATATTTGGAGGAATGAAAATTTATCATGGTTCTTTTCTAACGGTGGAACAACCAAAAATAATAAAAACCGAAGTTGGACGTGATTTTTATTAAAATTCAAGAATTGGTGATTATATGGTAAAAACTAAACGCTTTGCATATGATATTTTAAATACGTATTTGAATGCTTGTGAATCAAAATTTAAATACGCTTATGAAAATGGGTGTACAACAATATCAGGAACTCGTAAAGTCGGAAAAACAATTTTAATGAGACAGTTGGTTTCAGCTTTTCCGGAGCGTTCGGTATACAAAGACTGCTCAACTTTAGGAGAAGATTTTGATTTTGAGGTGTACTTTGAGAAGTTGTATAATCAAGGAATACGCAGAGTATTTTTAGATGAAGTCTGTAAGATTGACTCTGAGCTTATTGCTGATTTTGTATCATCTGTAAAATATTATTCTGCCAGTATGCTGATAATAATAACAGGCAGTGTAAAAGTTTCTGTAATAAGACTTAGCAATATGATCGGAAGAGGTTTGGTTCTGGAATTACCGCCTATAACTTATACAGAAAGATTGCAGTGGGAAGGTGTGCAGACATCACCGGAATATTTTGAGCAATATCTGAAAACAGGTACAATTACTGTTGGTATGCAAGATTCAGAAACTTACTGGAGAAAATATGTCGGGGCTGTAGTCGAAGATACTCTCGGTTCGTATTTACAGCGAACAACGCTTGAAGGATATCTGACTTTTCCTGATACAGATAAAATAATGAAAGCTTTGAAGTACATCTCTTTGTGTCAGTTTGTATACAAAACAAAATCCGGCAGACTTGTAGATATTCCTGCGTTACCTAAAAAAATAAAGCTTTCTATTTCTAATTTTAAAGATTTAAAGGTTCGGTACGGACTTACTAATGAGGAAATAGTAATTGTTTGTGATATTCTGGTAGCCTCAGGGCTGGCAAGACGTATAACTTCAATAAACGAGGAAGAATTATCAAGGATATCGGGTGGAAGATTAAATACATTACATACAGTTGATAGTAATGTTCCGGCTTTGATATTTGAATATCCCTGGTTTGCAAGTTATGCAATTACATCTGAACCCAGCGATTGTGACAATCTGATTGATATCTGGCTTGAAAATGAACTTATGCTAAAAATGACATATCTGTACAGATACGTTGATAAATACAGAACTGCAGATATGGAAGAAATCGATATAGTTTACACCATAGGAGACAGACTAACTTCTTCTTTGGCCGGTTTGGAGTGCAAAAATAAATCCGCAACAAACATTTCGGGCAGTAATATATCATCATATTTAACTATCAAGGATAGGTTGAATCTATGTGATTTGGTGATAACCAGCAATGATAAAACTATTTTACACGATGAGTATAAAATTGTACGAAACGATCTGGTTGCTCTTGCATTGGAACGAGAATATTTCAGTAAGTGCAATGCTTTGTTCAATGGTCATTCAAGTTATGTTTTCTGTGATAAAACAGTATCGGAATTGTTGTGAAAAACTTTTGAAATCTGACAGCCGAACATACATCAGATAATTAATCTGATTATGTTCGGCTGTCTTTCTTTTATCTATAATATTTCTGCTACCTGAAAATATACCACAGATTTTCCGAATCCTTGAACCTGCACAAAATCATTGACATTTGATGAAAATTTTAGTATAATATATGTAATTAAAAGTTTGTTAAAATGTATGGGTTTGCAATGTCACTGGAAAGGATAAATGTGTATATGAAAAATTCAAAAATTTTAGGCATTTCTTCACTTTTACTTGCATCGGCATTGTTAAATTGCCCCGGAAATGCATCTGTTAAGGCGGCAACATCAAACGGTTTTATCAACGAAATATGTTCACAGAACAAAAGTTGCCTTACTGACAGCTACGGCAAAAACTCTGACTGGATAGAACTGTATAATCCCGGAGATACCGAAATCGATATTTCAGGATATGGTTTGTCTGACAAGAAAGCTGAACCGCTTTTGTGGACATTCCCGGCGGGAACAGTTATTGAGCCACATGATTACCTTGTTGTTTTTGCTTCGGGAAATGACTCTGCAGGTTCTGAACTGCATACAAGTTTTTCACTTAGTAAAAACGGAGAAACTCTGACACTCTGTACACCTGATGGAAATGTTGTACAGGAAGTAAGTTTCCCTACTCTTGGTGAGGACACTTCATATGGTTGTACACCTGATGCCAGCGGAAACTTTGAAATAATGCAGGTTACTCCTGGCAAGCAGAACGTTGTAGTTGTATCTGCACCGACACTTTCTTCTGCGTCAGGATTTTATAGCAGTAATTTTTCTTTAAGTATGACTTCATCTGCTAATACAACTATATATTACACCCTTGACGGAAGTAACCCGATAACATCAGATTCTGCTTTTACATATAACGGACCTGTTAATGTAGAAGACCGTACAAATCAGAATAATATCTATGCAAACTACGATGAGAACGGAACAAATCAAGCTATTTCTCTGGGAACAGGTTATAAGAAACCTACTTTTCAGCTGGATAAAGCGACAGTAGTACGTGCTGTTGCAAAAAGTGCTGACGGAAAATACAGTGATGTCATTTCACATACATATTTCGTTACCACAGGTAATCTTTCTCAGTATAAAGACATGACTGTTATTTCTATAGTAACAGATCTCGAAAATCTTTTTGACCCTGATAAAGGTATATATGTAACAGGAAACAAGTATATAGCCTGGAAAAACAGTTCTGCATATAACCCAAATAAAAGTCCGTGGGATACTGATAATGTTACAAACTATTTTTCAAGAGGCAGAGAGTGGGAACGTACTGCTGATATTTCTGTTTTTGAAAAAGGTTCTCTTTCATGGGAACAGGGAATGGGTATACGCATAAAAGGTGCATCTACAAGAAACACTGCTCAGAAAAGTTTCAATATATATGCACGCAGTGAATACGGCGCTTCTAAAATTGAGGATGCAATACTTCCTGACAACTATTCGATAGACGGTAAGCTTATAGACAAGTATGACTCACTTTCTATCCGTGCTGTTGGTGAAGAAACCAGGCTTCGTGACGGATTTGCACAGCGACTCCTCAAAGACAGAACATCTCTTACTACACAAAATATGAAACCATGTGCGGTATTTTTAAACGGTGAATACTGGGGTCTTTACGAAATCACTGAAAAGTTGTCTGATTACTTTGTTGAAACTAATTATAACATTGATAAAAAAGATGTTGCCATGATAAAAAACGGAGAGCTTGAAGAAGGTGAACAGGCTGAACTTGACAGTTTTATTAACTTTGTAAAAAGCTATTCCCAAAAAGACCTGACAAACAGCGCTGACTACAAAGCTGTTTGCGACTACATCGATATAGACACGATGATCGAACACTACGCCGCAGGTTTGTATCTTGGCACATTTGACTGGCCAAATTATAATTACGGCGTATGGAGAAATACAGGCGAACAGATAGACGGAAACCCATACAGTGATGGAAAATGGAGATTTATTTCTTATGACTTTGACTACACCATGGGTGCTACTTATGAAAATTTCGGCGGTGTAGAAGGCTATGATTATAACAGTTTCCGTCATATGCTCGGTAAATCTTCCGGTGTACCTACAAGCCTTTTTGTAAAGCTTCTGGAAAATCCGGAATTTAAAGCTAAATTTGCTTCTGTATACTGCGACTACGCGAATGATGTATTTTCATCTGAAAATGTAAACAGAATGATTGAGCATTATAAAAACAATTATACAGACCAACTGGCAAATACACAGCTTCGCTGGTGGGGATTTTATGGCGGAACACCTTCAGAACTTTTACCTTACTACAGAGATCAGTACGCTACAAAAACACTCGGCGGAATAAAAACTTTCTTTACACAGAGAACTACAAGTACTATCAACCATATGAAAGAGTATCTCGGTTACAACGGACAGATGCAGACTCTTGAGCTTGGAGTAAACGGCAAAGGTAAGATAGTATTTAACAGTAATATTATAGAAGGCTCAGAAAAATGGAGCGGTAAGTATCTTTCAGATATCCCTGTAACCATTACAGCTGTTCCTGATGAAAATATGGTATTTACAGGTTGGAGCGGAGATATCGATAAATCAGAAACCACCATAACAGTTACTCTTTCAAAAGCAATGAGCATCAAAGCAAACTTTGAAGAAGGCGGTAACAAAAAAGGTGATGTAAACTCTGACGGAACATTTAATGTATCCGACGTTGTACTTTTGCAGAAATATCTTTGTGGAATGACGGTAACTATCGATGAAACATCAGCAGATATGAATTCTGACGGAAAGATTAATATCGCTGATCTGTGTTACATAAAAGAATCGCTTATCAAATAATATTTTTTAAAACTACAGCCATATAACATTTTCAGATTTTTCTGATCTGATATGCGATATGGCTGTTTTTTTTATTACACACCTCAAGTGTTTCCAAATAAATACACAAAAAATAATAATTTCACCCTTGATGTATTTCTTATAATATGGTATAATCAATAAGATAAAGAGAAGTAGCCCTCAGGAGAAAACAAACATGAATAAAAAAAACAAACTGGTATATATTTTAGTCATTATAATTCTTGTATTTATCTGGTCAAATTCTCTTGACAGTCCGCAGGAATCATATTCTAAAAGCAGTGCCGTAGGAGAGTGGGCGATGAAGTTGCTGTCAAAGTTTTTTGAGCATGACGATCCGTTTTTTATTTTTTTCAGAACGAATGTCAGAAAAATAGCACACTTTATTGAATACCTTTTTCTTGGTACGGCAGTAACTGCAATATCAATTATCCACAAAAAAATCAAACTTCAGCATTTGTACAATATACTGTCACTTTCTGTCATCGTTGCAGTTATTGATGAATTTATCCAGATGTATACTATGCGTGGTTCAAGTGTAAGGGACGTTATAATAGACTGCAGCGGATATTTTACAGGCGTGACGATCGTGCTGGCAATATCCTGTATAAAAAGTGTTATCAGAAAAAAACGTACAACTGATGAATTTTACTAATAGTATTTTTTATACCATTATTTTTTTGTGCAATATAAATCAATAGCATTGAAAAGAATTATTGATTTTGCTGTATGTATTGACATTAGTTTAATAATGTGATATCATATTATCATAGTAGCGCGCTAAAGTGCATTGAGGAATTACTTAAAGAAATGAGGATTTAAATGAAAAATTACGATTTAATTACACCGGAAGGTACAAATGACATTCTCTTTAAAGAATGTGTTGTAAGAAGAAATGTAGAAAAAACTATTTCAGAAGAATTTAAAGCAAGAGGATACAGTGAGATAATTACTCCTGAACTGGAATTTTTTGATGTTTTTAATTTAAATTCACGACATTTCCCACAAGAAGATCTGTACAAGCTTGTAGACCGTAAAGGAAGACTTCTTGTTCTCAGACCTGAATCCACAATGCCTATAGCAAGAGTTGTTGCAACAAGACTTAAAGAAGCTACATTGCCTTTAAGACTCTGCTATAATCAGTGTGCATATAACATAAGTCCGCTTATGAGAGGAAGAAGTGACCAGATAGTTCAGGCAGGTATCGAGCTTATCGGTTCATCTTCAAAAATGGCGGATCTCGAAGTGATCGAAACTGCTGCTGCTGTTCTTGAAAAATGCAATACAGGTGACTATTCACTCGAAATAGGCGATATAGGATTTTTCAAAGAACTTATGAATCAGCTCAATGTTTCTGATGATATGAAGGAAACAATAAGAAACTTCATAGAAACAAAGAACTATCCTGCACTCAACGATATACTTGACAGTATAGGCGACAATAATGTAACAAAGGCTTTAAAAATGCTTCCAAGACTTTTTGGTGAAGAAGAAGTATTTGAAAAAGCAGCACAGCTTTTCTCAGATGAAAAGACAGATGCTATCCTTGGAAAGTTAAAAGAACTGTACAAAGAAGTAAAACAGCTCAACTGTAAGGGTAAAGTAACAGTTGACCTCGGTATAGTAAACAGAACAGACTATTATACAGGTGTTATCCTTAAAGGATACATAGCAGGTTACGGTGAACCGGTACTTTCAGGCGGAAGATACGATAAACTCATAGCAGAGTTTGGCTATGATGTTCCTGCAACCGGTTTTGCTGTAAACGTAGATGCTGTTACAAAGGTAAAGATGAAAAACGAAAAAATCACAACCGACAGCACAGAAGCAATAGTATATGCCGTTAAAGGTTATGAAATGAAAGCTATTCTTCTTGCAAAAAAAATGCGTGAAGATGGTAAAATAGTTGAAACAGCTGCTTTTGATGAACTTGAAAAAGTAAAAGCATATGCAAAAGAACTTAAAATCTCAAAAATAATCGTTGTAGATGACAACGTAACAGAACTTTAATGTTTATCGAAAGGAATGTATAAAAATGTCTAAACCATTGAGAATAGCTTTAACAAAAGGTCGTCTTGAAAAAGATACTGTAGGATTGCTCGAAAGTCTCGGATTTGATTGTACTGCAGTACGTGAAAAAGGAAGAAAACTTATACTCAGCATACCTGATGCAAATCTTGAAGTAGTACTTGCAAAGGCTGCTGACGTAATTACATATGTTGACAGAGGCGTTTGTGACATGGGTGTTGTCGGTAAAGATACCATAATGGAAATGCCCGGAAAATTTTTTGAAATAGTAAACTTAGGTTTCGGAAAATGCAAATTTGCACTTGCTGCAAAAAAGGGAACTGATTTTTACGAAGGTTTCGGCGTAAAAACAATTGCTACAAAGTATCCGAATGTTGCAAGAACATTTTTTGAATCAAAAGGAATGGACGTTGAAATAGTAAAAATAGAAGGTTCGGTTGAACTTGCACCTCTCCTTGACCTTTCAGACGGTATCGTTGATATAGTTGAAACAGGTACAACACTTAAAGAAAACGGACTTGAAGTAATCGAAGACATAGCTCCTATCGCCGCAAGACTCATAGTAAATACTGTAAGCCTCAAAATGCGCCAGAAGGAAATAGAGTCCCTTATCGAAAAAATAGAAAGCAAAATATGAGAAGGAGTTTTGAAAAATGATAAGAAAAATCAAAGCTAACGGAATAGATGAAATAAAATTTTTAAAGGAACTTGGCGAACGTAACGTTGAAACAGACAAGAAAATCACTGAAATAGTAAGCGACATAATAGAAAATGTACGTAAAAACGGTGATAAGGCTGTTAATGACTACACTCTCAAATTTGACGGAAGTCTGCCACAGTATTATGAAGTACCGGCTGATGTTATCAGCGATGCTCTTACAAATGCTGACCCTGACTTTATAAATGCACTTCTTAACGCTAAAGAAAACATTGCTGATTTTCACAACAGACAGAAAGAAGAAGGCTTCATAAATGCTAAGGATAACGGAGTAATTCTCGGACAGAGAATACGTGGTCTTGAAAGAGTTGGTCTCTACGTTCCCGGTGGTACTGCCGCTTATCCTTCAAGCGTTCTTATGAATGCAGTACCTGCCAAAATAGCAGGCGTAAATGAGATCATTATGGTTACACCTCCGCTCAAAGACGGTACACCAAATATGGATATCCTTGTTGCTGCCGCAATATGCGGAGTAGACAGAGTGTTTATGGTTGGTGGCGCACAGGCAGTTGCGGCACTCGCTTACGGTACAGAACAGATACCAAAAGTTGATAAGATAGTAGGTCCGGGAAATATCTTTGTTGCAACAGCAAAGAAACTTCTTTACGGAACAGTTGATATCGATATGATAGCAGGTCCGAGTGAAATACTTGTTCTTGCTGATGATACAGCAAATCCTGCATTTGTAGCCGCTGACCTTATGTCACAGGCTGAACACGACAAACTTGCTTCTGCGATCCTTGTAACTACAAGTGAAGAACTTGCAGACAAGACTATCGCAGAAATAGAACGTCAGGTACAGTATCTTTCAAGAAAAGAAATAATAGAAAAATCACTCCAGGACTTTGGTGTTGCTATTATCTGCGACAACACATTCTACGCTGTTGAACTCGCAAACAAAATAGCTCCTGAACACCTTGAAGTACTTATGGAAAATCCGCTCGAATATATAGGCAAACTTGATAATGCCGGTTCAGTATTCCTCGGTCAGTATGCGTCAGAACCTCTCGGTGACTATTACGCAGGACCTAACCACGTTTTACCTACAAGCGGTACAGCAAAATTCTTCTCACCTCTTGGAGTATCAAGCTTCACAAAACGTTCAAGCTTTATTTATTATACAGAACAGGCTCTCAGAGAAGCAAAAGACGACATTGTTCTCGTAGCTGAAAAAGAAGGTCTTACAGCTCACGCAAATGCTATCAAGGTAAGATTTGAATAAAAAACGGTAAAACAAATTTTTAAAAAATTTCCCGAAAGGCTGAAAACAATGAGCTATAAACTGAATAAAAAACTTGTAAATCTTGTTCCTTACGATCCGATATCAGGAAGCTATAAAATAAGACTTGATGCAAATGAAAGCTGTTTTAACCTTTCTGATAGTTTAAAGAAAAAGATTACAGATGATATTTCAAAAATCGACTTCAACAGATACCCTGACTGTCTTGCTACAAAACCTGTAAAGGCATTTTCAGAACTGTACAATATTTCTCCGGAGTATGTAAATGCCGGAAATGGTTCTGATGAACTTATCAGTATCATAACAAGTTGCTTTTTTGAAGAAGGAGATACACTTGTAAATGTTTCTCACGATTTTTCGATGTATGAGTTTTACGGACAGCTTTATGGTATAAACGTAAAAACTTATCAGAAAGAAGAAGACCTCACTATAAATGCTGATAAACTTATTTTTTTCTGTAAAGAAAACAATGCAAAAGGGCTCATTTTCTCAAATCCATGTAACCCTACTTCAATAGGTCTTGCAAAAGATGAAGTTATGAAGATAATAAACGCTCTTCCTGATACACTTATTATTCTTGACGAAGCTTATATGGATTTCTGGAATCAGGCAGTTCTTCCCGATGCTCACAAATATGATAACCTGATAGTACTTAAAACCTGTTCAAAAGCAATAGGTCTTGCTGCTGTCAGATGCGGTTTTGCAGTAGCAGGCAATACAATATCCACAGCGATAAGAGCAGCAAAATCACCATACAACAATGACACAGTTGCTCAGACGATCGTTACAGATGTACTCTCAGAAAAAGAGTATCTTGAAGACTGCAAAAACGTGATCATAAAAAATACAAAGACTCTTCTTGACGGAATAACTTCAATTCAGACAAAATACAACTGTTTTGAATATATATATCCTACAGCAACAAACTTTGTATTTATCAAAACTGAAAAGTTTGAGGCAATCTACAAGTTTATGCTTGAAAATTCTATAGCTATAAGAAAATTCAAGGGATTTATAAGAGTTACTTCAGGAACAGAGCAGGAAAACAGTGAATTTTTAAGTGTTCTTGAAAAATTTATAAAAGAAAATTAACGGAGGGCAGATAAATGCGTACAGCCACTATAGAGCGTGTAACAGGTGAAACAAATATAAAAGTTACAGTTACTCTTGACGGAAAAGGAACAGCATCAATAGATACAGGTATCGGCTTTTTTGATCATATGCTGACAGCTCTTTCCGTACACAGCCGTATAAGTATGGATATAAAAGCAAAAGGTGATCTTCATGTTGACGGACATCATACTGTAGAAGATACAGGTATAGTTCTTGGACAGGCTATGGCACAGGCACTTGGCAATAAAAGCGGTATAGTACGCTATGGCTCAGCATACATTCCGATGGACGAGGCTCTCGCTTTCTGTTCTCTTGATATAAGTAACAGACCTTTTCTTGTATTCAAAGGAAGTTTTACAAATCAGTACATAGGCAACTATGATGCATGCCTTACCGAAGAATTTTTCAGAGCATTCGCTTTTAATGCAGGAATAACACTTCATACTGATATGGTATACGGTACAAACGACCACCACAAATGTGAAGCTGTATTCAAAGCTGTTGCACACGCACTTAAGATGGCTACAGCTTTTGACGAAAGCGGAAAAACACTTTCTACAAAGGGGGTTCTCTGATGATTTCCATAATTGACTACGGTGCAGGAAATATATTTAGTGTAAAAAATGCACTTGATTATCTTGGGCTTGAAAACAAACTTACAAAAGATAAGACTGAAATAGAAAATGCAGACGCTATTATTCTCCCCGGAGTAGGAGCATTTCCAAGTGCTATGAAAATGCTCGACAGCACAGGACTTGTAGAAACTCTCAAAGAACAGGCAAAGAAAAAACCTTTTCTCGGAATATGTCTTGGAATGCAGATGCTTTTTGAAAAAGGATACGAATTTGAAGAAGCAGATGGCCTGGGACTTATAAAAGGAAAAGTTGATAAGATAGTTGCACCGGGTATGATAATACCTCATATGGGCTGGAACAAACTCGAATTTTTAAACGACTGTCCGCTTCTCGAAGGACTCACAGATGACGAATATGTTTATTTTGTTCATTCATATCAGGCGTATTGCGATGACTCTGCTATATCCGCATATTGTGAATACAGCAGTAAAGTTCCGGCGCTGGTTTATGATGGTGCAAATGTTTACGGCGCACAGTTCCACCCGGAAAAGAGCGGAAAAACAGGTTTGCAGATATTAAAGAATTTCGGAGGACTTATAAAATGATTATTCTTCCTGCTATTGATATAAAAGACGGAAACTGCGTAAGACTTTTCAAAGGTGACTTTAATACTGTAGAAAAAGTTGCTTCAGACTACCTTGAAACAGCAAAGGGCTTTGAAAAGGCAGGAGCAGAATGGATACACATGGTTGACCTTGACGGAGCAAAAGAAGGTCGTCCTGTAAACACAAAAATATATACCGATGTTGCAGAGAAAACAAATCTTAAAGTAGAACTCGGTGGTGGAATACGTAGTCTTGAAACTATTGATGAATATCTGAAAATGGGTATCGAAAGAGTAATACTCGGTTCAGTTGCTCTTAAAAACCCTAAGCTTGTAAAAGATGCTGTTGAAAAATTCGGAAGCGAAAAAATAGTTGTAGGAATTGATGCCATGAACGGAATGGTTGCTACAGAAGGCTGGCTGGAATCCTCAGATGTAAACTATATACAGCTTGCAAACGAAATGATCTTATCAGGTGTAAAATATTTTATATTCACAGATATCTCAAAAGACGGCACACTTTCGGGTGTAAACCAAGAACAGCTCAAGGCACTTGCTGACGCTACAGAAGGCAGATGCAATATCGTTGCAAGTGGCGGAGTACATACAATTGATGATATCAGGGCTTGCAAAGAAATGGGTCTCTACGGAACAATATGCGGAAAGTCCATCTACAAAGGAACTCTTGACCTTGAAGAAGCAATAAGAGTTGCAAAAGGAAAGGAGTAAATATATGCTGGCAAAAAGAATTATTCCTTGTCTTGACGTAAGAAACGGAAAAGTTGTAAAAGGTGTAAACTTTGAAGGTATAAAAGATGTCGGTGATCCGGTCGAATGTGCTGAAGAGTACAACAAACAGGGTGCAGATGAGATAGTGTTCTATGATATCACAGCCTCATATGAAGGGCGTGGCGTATTTTTAGACGTTGTAAGAGAAACAGCCAAGAAAGTTTTTGTTCCTCTCACAGTAGGCGGAGGAATAAAAGATGTAAACGACATTCGTGAAACACTTCGTGCAGGTGCCGATAAAGTTTCAGTAAACTCACAGGCAGTAAAAAATCCACAGCTCATAAAAGAAGGTGCTGACATATTCGGAAGCCAGTGCATTTGTGTCGGAATAGATGCCAAGAAAATTGCAGATAATAAATGGACTGTATATATAAACGGTGGCAGAGTTGACATGGGTATAGACCTGATCGACTGGGTAAAACAGATAGAACAGCTCGGTGCAGGAGAAATCTGTCTTAACTCCATAGATGCCGATGGTACAAAAGAAGGCTTTGATATTGATATGCTCAAAGCTGTATGTAACGCTTGTACTATCCCTGTTATCGCAAGTGGCGGTGCCGGAAAGATAAATGACTTTGCAGAAGTTTTTGAAAAGACAGGTGCTACAGCAGCTCTTGCCGCTTCACTGTTTCATTTCAAGGAACTTACTGTACAGGAAGTAAAACAGTACTGTCGCAGTAAAGGCGTAATCGTACGTTAATGGAGGATAAGGCTATGACCAATATAAATGAAAATAATCTTGATAAGTTTTTTGAAAAAGGTGAACTTATACCTGCAATATGCTATGATGTAAATACAAAAACAGTACTTATGCTTGCATATATGAATAAGGAAAGCCTTAAAAAGACACTCGAAACAGGATACACATGGTTCTGGAGCCGTTCAAGACAGGAGTACTGGAACAAAGGTGCAACATCGGGACATCTTCAGAAAGTTGTTTCAATATTTGGTGACTGCGATAATGACACACTTCTTGTTAATGTCGAACAGACAGGTGTTGCTTGTCATACAGGCAGTTATTCATGCTTTTTTAATCAGATTTATTAATAAAATATTTTTACGGAGGATATAACGTTATGAACGAACTTCAGGAATTATACAATGTAGTAATGAGCAGAAAAAATGACTACGAAACAAATACAGACCTTTCTTCAGATGAAATGAAGAAAAAATCATATACTTGCTATCTTTTCTCACAGGGACAGGATAAGATACTCAAAAAATGCGGTGAAGAATGCTCTGAAATGATAATCGCTGCAAAGAACAACGATAATGACGAGTTAAAAAACGAGATCGCAGACCTTTTCTATCATGTAATGGTTCTTTGCGCTCAGCAGAACCTTCCTTTCTCAGAAGTTGAAGAAGTACTTCACGAAAGAAGTAAAAAGATAGGTAACCTCAAGCAGTTCAAGGTAACTGATAAAAATACCTGATTAAAACATATATAAGTCATTTTAAGCGTCAGGTCTCGGCTTGACGCTAATCTTGATAATGGGAAAAATATAGTTCGTAAGGAGGATTTTTATGGATTTGCAGGAAGCGAAGGTAAGGGTCAGGGAACTTACCGAGGAAATAACTAGACATAACTACAACTATTATGTAATGGACAATCCGGAAATTGATGATTATGAGTATGATATGCTTATGCAGGAGTTAAAAAAACTCGAAGAAGAATATCCGGAACTTTCAAGTGAAAATTCACCTACTAAACGTGTAGGCGGTGAATCACTCAATAAATTTGACAAGGTAACACACACTGTACAGATGGGAAGCCTTCAGGACGTTTTCTCATTTGAACAGGTGAAGTCTTTTGTTGATAAATGCCTCGAAGAGCTGGATTCGCCGGTGTTTATTGTAGAACCGAAGATAGACGGTCTTTCGGTTTCACTTGAATATCATGACGGTGAGCTTTTTATAGGTTCTACAAGAGGTGACGGATTTGTTGGAGAAGATGTGACTGCAAATCTTAAAACTATAAAATCTGTTCCGCTTTCTTTAAAAGAGCCTGTACCATTCCTTGAAGTAAGAGGCGAAGTATATATGCCTCGTGATACATTTATCAAGCTTGTGGAAAAACAGGAACTTAATGATGAAAAGCCTTTTAAAAATCCTCGTAATGCAGCCGCAGGCTCACTCAGACAGAAAAGTTCAAAAATAACTGCACAGAGAAAACTTGATATATTTGTTTTCAACGTTCAGCAAGGTGCTGATGAAGTAACTTGTCATAAAGATTCTCTTGACTATCTCAAAGAGCTTGGGTTTAAAGTTATACACAGTTATGTTCCGTGTACATCATACGAACAGATAGTAGAAGAAATCAGAAAAATCGGCGAGAGCCGTCCGAAGTACGCCTTTGACATAGATGGTGTAGTTATAAAAGTAAATGATTTTTCTCAGCGTACCATCATGGGAGCAACTTCAAAATATCCTAAATGGGCTGTTGCTTACAAATTTCCGCCTGAAGAAAAAGAAACTGTACTCAGAGAGATCGAAGTAAATGTCGGAAGAACAGGTGCTATTACTCCGGTTGCAATATTTGATCAGGTACTTCTTGCAGGAACAAGTGTTTCCAGAGCTGTTCTGCACAATCAGCAGTTTATTGCAGAAAAAGATATCCGTATAGGTGACACTATTGTTGTAAGAAAAGCAGGAGATATCATACCTGAAGTTCTAAGATCTGTATGCCATGCTGAAAATTCAGAACCTTTTACTCTTCCCGAATGTTGTCCCGTATGCGGAACAAAAGCAGTTCATATAGATGATGAAAGTGCTTTGAGATGTCCGAATACTGACTGTCCTGCACAGCTTCTCAAAAATATCATACACTTTGCTTCAAAAGGTGCTATGAATATAGAAGGTCTTGGAGATGCTATAGTTTCTCTTCTTGTAGAGAAAAAACTTATAAATTCTGTTGCGGATCTTTATGATCTTACCGTAGAAAAGCTTATGACTCTTGACAGATTCAAAGAAAAATCAGCAACAAATCTTATAAATGCAATAGAAAACTCAAAGAAAAATTCTATGGACAGAATCATTTTCGGACTTGGTATCAGAAATATAGGATCACGTGCAGCTGTACTCTTATGTGAAAAATTCAATAATATAGATGCTCTTATGAATGCTTCCGCTGAAGACATTTCTTCGATAGACGGATTTGGTGATGTTATGTCTGTAAATGTTTGTCAGGCATTAAAAGAGCCTCATATGAAGGAACTGATATCAAAGCTTATGGAAAAGGGACTTGATTTTTCATATAAGTCAGCTAAAAAAGGTGATTTGCTGACAGGCAGTGTTTTTGTTCTGACAGGTACACTTCCGACTCTTAAAAGAGATGAAGCTAAAAAAATGATAGAGGAACTTGGCGGAAAAGTTTCTTCATCAGTTTCCAAGAAAACAAACTATGTAGTAGCAGGAGAAGATGCAGGAAGTAAACTAACAAAAGCACAGGAACTTGGCATTGCTATACTTTCAGAGTCTGACCTTTTAAGTATGGTTTCCGGAGAAAACAATCAATGAAGATAGATCACGCAAATACAAAAGAACAGTTGAGAAAAATCAAAAAATTATATACACTTTCTTTTCCTCTATGTGAAAGAAAACCTTTTTCCATGATGATAAGTAAACAGGAAAAAGGGGACATGGAGATAATGTATATAGAAGATGATGACGGTACATTTTTGGGACTGGCTATTACTGTACTGTACAAAGATATTGTGCTTTTAGATTATTTTGCAATTTCTCCTGAATACCATGGCAAAGGAAAAGGTTCACAGGCATTGAAAATGCTTATTGAGCGTTATAAAGACAAACGTTTCTTTCTTGAAGTTGAAAGTACCAAAGATAACTGCAAAGATATTGAAACAAGAAAACGCAGAAAAAATTTTTATCTCAGAAACAGTATGACAGAATCGGGTATAGACGTAATATTGTTTGGTGTTCCGATGGAACTGCTTGTCTGTAACTGCAATATTTCATTTGAAGAATATTTTGATATATATGATAAAATCTTTGGAAAAATGATATCTAAAAATGTAAAAAGAAATGCTGATAACTAAGTAAATTTTGCTGTTTCTTTACCTTGATAAATGTTATAATTAATAATATAGCGGACGTAATTGATTTAAAATTTTAAAAACGTCCGCTATGATAATGCTATGGTAAAAAAGAGAAGTAAAAATATGAAAAGTAATAAAAAAGAAATTATAAAAAATACTCTCATATCCATATTTATATTATCCGTCGCATCAGTTACAGTTATTTTACTTCAAAAAATAAGTAACTCGCAGTCCACTGTACCAATGATCTACGTGCTGGCAGTGTTTATTGCAGCACTTACTACAAAAGGATATTTATATGGATTTTTCGCTTCATTGATGAGTGTGCTTATTGTAAACTTTGCTTTTACATTTCCGTATTTTGAGTTTAATTTTTCAATATATGAAAATCTGGTATCCGCTTTTATAATGCTTATAGTTGCAGCATCGACCAGTACACTTACTGCAAAAATAAAAGAACAGGAAAAACTTCGTGCAGAAACAAATACTGAAAAAATGCGTGCAAATTTACTGCGTGCTATTTCTCATGATCTCAGAACACCGCTTACAACTATATACGGTTCATGTTCTGCTATAATTGAAAATTATGATTCATTAAGCAAAGAAAACAAAGTACGATTACTTAGTGAAATGCGTGAGGACTCAGAAAATCTGATACGAATAGTCGAAAATCTTCTTTCAGTAACAAGAGTACGTGAGGGAAGTGTTAAAATACAAAAAACACCTACTATGATCGAAGAACTCATAGATTCTGTACTGATAAAATTTCATAAAACCTATAAAGATCAGGAAGTAACTGTAAACATACCCGATGATTTTATATTTATTCCGGTAGATGCTCTTCTGATAGAACAAGTACTTATAAATATTCTTGAAAACGCCATGCATCACGCTACGGGAATGACAGAACTCAATATATCGGTTCACACCAAAAATAACAATGCGGTTTTTGAAATCACTGACAACGGATGCGGTATTCCTAAAAATAAACTAAGCAATATATTCAAACAACAGTTTGAAAGTAGCGGAACTTTTTCAGACAGCAACAGAAAAGGAATGGGAATAGGATTGTCTGTTTGTTCAGCAATAATAAACGCACATGGCGGAACGATAGAAGCTGAAAACCGCAAAAACGGTGGCGCTTTATTCCGCATAACTTTAAAGATGGAGGAATCTGATTATGAGCAGTAATCGTTATAAAGTACTCGTTATAGAAGATGAACCAAAAATAAGAAGCTTTGTCAAAACTGTTCTTGAAACAAATGATTATAAGATGATACCGGCCGATACATATGCTATGGGAACTACGATGTTCATGTCACACACTCCCGATATAGTTATTCTTGACCTTGGTCTTCCAGATGCTGACGGAATAGATTTTATCTCATTTGTGAGAAAAACTTCAGCTGTTCCTATAATTGTGCTGTCTGCCAGAACAGGAGAGCAAGATAAAGTATCTGCACTTGATATGGGAGCAAATGATTATATTACCAAGCCTTTTGGTACGGCAGAACTTCTTGCACGTATACGTGCCGCTCTAAGAAACAGTCGTTTCGGAAAACTTCCTGAAGCTGCACTGATAGGAAAATTTGTTCTGCATGATATGACAATAGACTATGATAAAAGAACAGTCTATATAAAAGGCGTTGATGCAAATCTTACGCAGACAGAATATAATATAATTTCTCTGCTTTCAGAACATACCGGAAAGGTGCTGACATATACATCAATAATAAAAGCCGTATGGGGATATCCCGATACAGGAAGCACAAAAAAACTTCAGGTAAATATGGCAAACATACGCAAAAAATTAGGTATCAAACCGGGAGATAATAAATATATAATAAACGAACTCGGTGTAGGTTACAGAATGTGCGATCAAAATGAATAAGTAAAATCCGTAAAAACAACATATATGATTTAGTGTTGTTTTTACGGATTATTTTTATAATTAAAATTCTAATGTAAATATATCGGTAAGATAGTTTTCAGCTACAATGCCCTGACGGTCTGCAATAACATATTCAAGTGATGTTTGTGTTTTTATTCTGACATACACCGAAGCGTTATCAAAAAGATCTTTTATCCTTATTATTTTTTTATTTGTGTTCTGTATCGGAATTTTGTTTTCTTCTGCTTCCGACATATCAGTATAATACATTTCTATTCTGGAAACATCAGCCTGAGCAAATTCTATCCATGAAGATCTGAGATTTTTACTTACTATATCGCAGATAAAGCTGTCATCTTCGCAATGACCGAGATTAAATAAAAACAAAGGCTCATCTTCATTTTCTACTTTTGAAACTATTTTTATTCTTGAACCTACACGACCTTTGATTATTCCGTATGCTACTCCTGTTTTTCCGGTAGGCCCCGAAAGATCACCTGCAACGGCATTTATTCCGTTTCTGCGTTGTATTTCAACTGCTTCATCTGTACCAAGTGACGGATATATATGAAATATACTTTCCTGCGAATATCCGCCTGCTTTAAAAGCATTTGAAAAATTCTTAGCATATTTGTCAAAAAGCTTTCTTAAAACAGGAGATTTACCTGAGTTTCCTGCAAGAAAAATTTCTATGCCGTTTGACGCAATGAGTTTTTCTTCGGAAAAAGAATTTGCAAGAGCGGAAAAGAACTGTCTTACGCCACGTTCGATACGCTCTTCGATTATCATATCAAGTTTTATATCTATGCCAAGTTTTTCGTTGTATATATCAAGCTCAAAATCAGGTATGAGCTGACCTGTATTATCAAACAGATCAACACGTATAAATCCTTTTTCTATATGAGAAAGTGTTTCTGATTCTTTGCCTTTCAATGCTGTGATCTCACTACGGTCACAACCGAGGTATTCCCAGTACGGACGTAATTTTTCCATAAGTTGTTTCATATTTCTCTTGGCTTTTCTTGAAGAAGAAATAAGCGTTTCAGAGCCCAGAAATACTTCACATTCGGGTGGACAAGTGAATTGAATGCCGTTAAAATCTGATTTTTTAAGAAGCTTTTGATAATTTGTGCGGAATATCCTATACGCGAGAAGCTCAAGGATATTCTCTCCGCCAAGATATCTGTCACCGCCGTAATTTACGTAGCTGATGGCATAATCATATTTCTTTTTCTCACTTATATCAGCTCGTGAATATGTGCCAAAGCTGAAATCTGTTGTACCTCCGCCAAAATCAAAAACACCATACAGATATTCCTGATTTTCCTTTGGTTTAAGTCCGAATTCGGTAAAAGCAGTTATAGCATATGCTACCGGTTCACTGACTCCACCTGTTACGCTGAACATATTCATAAAATAATCATTTTCGATTATAGTACGTGGCAGAGATTTTTTCAGACCGTTTTCAAAACTTTTGAGAATCTTATTTCTCAGTGGTTTCTGATAGGTGATAGGAAAGGAGAGTACATAATCAAGATATATGCCATTATGCATATTGTTTATATAAAGACCAAGATAATAAGCGTATATTTCAATAGGGTCAAAGATATTTTCTTCTTCGGACATATACGGCATGAGTTCATACTCGTTTTCGCACTGATCTTTTATTGTGACTATCCGATATTTTTCAGAATCCGCACACCATTGTTTCAAATCATAAAAGTAAGAATAAAAATCATCTGAAATTCTGCCCGAAGTCATATCATTATAGGCGGTATGAGAAACCGTTATATCTGCCCATTCCGTTTCAGGCCGTCCTTCTCTCGATTTGTAACACTTCAAAAAATTTTCAAGATTTTTTATTTCCATTACAGTCGGGTTTTCATATTGTTCAAGAGTTATTTGGGCACTCATTGTACCAAGTCCGACTCTCATAGGCATAATACTGTCATTTCCGTTCTGATATACTATTATTGTACTCTTTGTACCAAAATCTATTCCTACTATACCGTCTTCCTTTACATCGACTGAAGGGTCACGTCCTACAAAATTAAAGTTTGTATGTATACGTACTTTTCCTTCATATTCTCCTTCGTCACCCCAGAATTCCCACATACCTTCATTTGGGTCAGTAAGACGTTTTTGGTCATATTCTTCTATAGAAGCACGTATCTTATCACATTCAAGAGCTTTTTTAAGATATTTTTCTATATGCGATTCTTCAAGAACAACAGGTTCGGTCTGAGAAAATTTTCGTATGTTATATTCAAAATCACTTCGTTTAAATGATACCCCAAAAATATCTTCTATCTTATCATCAAGAACATCGTTTTTAAACTTTTCTGTAAATGAAATAAAATTATCATCAAATTCTATATACTGCGAAGAATACAAGCCTTTTAATATTTTAAAAATAGAATTGCCGGGTTCGGATAACGTTTCAGGCAAGATATCATACATGATAAAATTTTCAATAGGGGATCTGCCCTGCATATCAAATACAGGTATCTTTAAGCCATATCCCCAACTGCATGACGGACAGTTGTTATGAAAGTTTTTATAACAGCATGAATGATTTCCCTGGGTATTCATACATTCATAAGTCTCATCTTCGTTATTCATGTATCTGACTACACAGTGATTGTTTCCGGCAGATGTAAACCATATATCATCAACAAAAAAAGGATTTTCACTGCGGTTAAGGTAAAACAGTTCATATGCTTCCTGTTCTTTCATAACTCTTCCGTTAAATATCCCGAATTTATTACTGAACTTATTTTCATTTACAACAGAACATCTGAACATCGTTATATCAGGCAATAAGATATTATATTTTCTGATATAGTATATATCCTGACCGTCTATTTTTATCCATAAAGGCATAGAGTCCATTTCTTCGTAAACTTTTGTTATGCATTCATTAAGTTTACTTTCTATTTCATCTATCCTCAATTTACACTGGATCTCTGCAAAAGACTCAAAAAATTTTTCATCTACCCATAGTTGATTTGTACTGCGAGTGTACATCTCTATCCCCCCATACCATAAAACTCTTACTTATAATTTTACTATACATACTCAGATTTGTCAATCACAATCTTTAGATTTCTGGCATATTATGGGGTGTAACGTTTTGTGAAAGGCGGGTGATGTTTTGAGTTATGCATTGGAAGCGTTGGTTGCAACTCTTTTTACATGGAGCATAACAGCAGCCGGTGCAGGGCTTGTATTTATATTTAAAAGACCCGGAAAAAATCTTATGGATGCAATGCTTGGCTTTGCAGGCGGTGTAATGATCGCGGCTTCTTTCTGGTCACTTCTTGCTCCGGCTATTGAAATGGCAGAGGATCTTGGAATGATTTCGTGGCTCATTGCTTTTACAGGATTTATCAGTGGTGGTACATTATTATTTTTAGGTGATAAGTTATTTGATAAGATAATGACTAAGGAAAAAATCTCTAAAAAAAATAATCTAGATAAATGCAGTCTGAAAAGATGTCTTATGCTTATTTTCTCTATCACTATGCATAATATTCCTGAAGGTATGGCTATAGGTGTAGCATTCGGTGCATTAGCTTATGACAACAGTAACAGTGCGCATGTAGGTGCGTGTCTGTTAGCTTTGGGAATAGGATTTCAGAATTTTCCCGAAGGTACAGCGATAAGCCTTCCGCTCAGAAGGGAAGGGTTTTCTCCTAAAAAGGCATTTCTTTACGGTCAGCTCAGCGGTGTGGTTGAACCACTGTCCGGATTTATCGGTGCTTTGCTTGTAATGAAAATACGTATGTTACTTCCTTTTCTTCTTGCATTCGCGGCAGGTGCTATGATTTATGTAGTTGTCGAAGAAATCATACCGGAAAGTCAGACAAATGAGAAAAAAGACAGAATGGCTATGTTTACCCTTATAGGATTTTCATTGATGATGATACTTGATACTGCTTTAGGCTAAAAAAACAAGGCGTTAATTACCGATGTGGAAATTAACGCCTTAACTTTATCCGAGTTTTATCATTTTATCTATGCAGTTTCTTGCTTTAACAATAGTTTCTTCACTAAGTATTATTTCTTCTCCGCCATTTCCGAGGACACAGTTATAAACATCCATAAGTGTTGTACACTTCATATCAGAACAGATAAGATTGTTTGAGAGCGGATAGAATTTCTTGTCAGGGCACATATACTGCATATGTTCAACTATGCTTATTTCAGTACCGATGATAAATTCCTTTTTATCAGACTCCTTAGCAAACTTCATTATTGCAGAAGTAGAACCAACAAAATCAGCTTTTTCTGTAACAGCCGGTACACATTCGGGGTGAACAAGAAACAGAGCATCCGGATGAAGTTCCTTTGCTTTTAAAGCTTCCTGTTCTGTTACTTTTGAATGATAAGGACAGCCACCCTGCATAAGTTTTATATTTTTATCCGGAACCTGTTTTGCAACAAAAGAACCAAGGTTGCAGTCAGGGATAAAGAGAATATTTTTTTTGTTCATGTTCTTTACAACATTTACAGCTGATGCAGAAGTAACACAGACATCGCATACAGTTTTAAGAGATGCTGTAGTATTTATGTATGCTACCACTGCATGATCAGGGTTTTCCTTTTTAAAGTTTTCGATTATTTCCTTATCCATTTGTTCAGCCATAGGACAACCGGCATATGGATTCGCAAGGATAACTTTCTTTTGCGGTGACAGGATTTTTACTGTTTCAGCCATAAATCTTACGCCACACATTATCACTACAGAAGCATCTGTTTTTTCCGCCATAAGACTTAACTGATAAGAGTCACCTGTAAAATCTGCAACTTCAAGTATCTCAGCACCCTGATAACTGTGTGCAAGTATGCAGATATCCTTTTCTTTTTTCAGCTTTAAAATTTCGTCCTGAATATTTCTGATCATTAATAAAACCTCACTATATGTTTAGATTGATTTGGCAAACTTTTCTTAAAATGTCCTCTTATGATTTAAGCGGAACTGTTTTGGTGTACATTGTCTGTGTTTCTTAAAACTTTTGATCATATGACTGCAATCTGAAAATCCTGTTTCCTGACTTATATAATTAAGATCAAAATCAGTAAAAAGTAAAAACTCTTCTACTTTGAAGATTCGCATAATTTCGATATATTCTTTACAGCTCATATTATAAAGCAATCTGAATTTCTTTGCAAAACATGAATAACTCAGACCGCATTTTTCAGCAATATCATTTACCTGAATATTTTCGCAGATATGCATATCAATATATTCTGTTATTGAGTCAATATCATATCCGGAATCATTTGCAAAGATATCAGTATCGATCGAAAATCCATTACACTGCCACAAACGTATGATATTTGTAAGCAGAATGTTCAGCCTTGAACGCAAAACAAGTTCGTAACCGTATTTTTGTTCGGTATGTTCCAGGATACAGTCCGTAAATACCGCTTTACAGTCCATCATTTTTGTCTGCATGGCTGAAAAATGAATGATCATGTTTTTTTTCTGAGCGCTTTTGAATATACTTCTGAGCTTTGGAGCATATGAAATAGCTGTATAAATTTTATTTATATCAAACTTAAAAACAGCGTACCTCAACTTGCTGTCATCTGCTTTATAGATAGAATGCACTGTCTGGGGATGAAATATTATCATTTCTTCTTTTGAAACGATATACTCATTTTCATCAGAATACATTTTTGCCGTGCCTTCCATAACATAAATTATTTCCATAAAATAATGCCAGTGAGGCTTTATCGGAAATGTTTTTTCTGATGTATCGAAAAAAAAGCATTCCAAAGGGCTGTTAAGAGCATCGCTCTGCTCAAATAAATTGTGCATAATTCCTCCAAAATAGATTTTTACGATTTTTAGACAGTTCTATTATATCATAGATTTTAAAAAAATGATATACTTTGATAAATAATTTTTGCGTTTTCAGGAGGATTTGTTTTATGGATAATTTCAATTTTTACAGCCCTACAGAATTTATTTTTGGAAAAGACACAGAAAATGACTGCGGAAAATACATTAAGAAATATGGTGGAACAAAAGTTCTCGTTCACTACGGTTCAAATTCGGCACAAAAATCAGGACTTCTTGACCGTGTATGCAAATCACTTGAAGATAACGGAATAAAATACGTAAAACTCGGTGGTGTAAAACCAAATCCGCGAGATACTCTTATCTATGAAGGAATAGAACTCTGCCGAAAAGAAAAAGTTGATTTTATACTTTCAGTTGGCGGTGGTTCATGTATCGACAGTGCTAAAGGAATCGCTGCAGGAGTTGATTACGAAGGTGATTTCTGGGATTTTTATTGTGGTAAAGAAGTTACAAGTGCTCTCCCTATAGGTACAGTTCTTACTATTGCAGCTGCCGGAAGTGAAGGCTCAGGTGCTTCTGTTGTTACCAAAGAGGACGGAATGCTCAAACGTGACACAGGTTCTGATATTCTTCGTCCTAAGTTCTCTATACTCAACCCTGCTCTCACACAGACATTACCCGCATATCAGACAGCCTGCGGTATAACAGACATAATGGCTCATGTTTTTGAAAGATACTTTACAAACACAAGAGATGTTGAGATCACCGACAGATTATGCGAAGCTGTACTGCTCACCATGATAAAGGAATCATACAAGGTGATAAAAAATCCTGATGACTATCAGGCAAGAGCAAATATTATGTGGGCAGGAACTGTTGCACACAACGATATAGTTGGTGTCGGAAGAAGTCAGGACTGGAACAGCCACATGATAGAACACGAACTTTCAGGTCTTTATGACTGCGCTCACGGTGCAGGACTTGCAGTTGTTATGCCGTCATGGATGGAATACGTGTACAAGCATGATGTAATGCGTTTTGCACAGATGGCAGTACGCATCTGGGGCTGTCAGATGAATTTTGAAAATCCGGAAGAAACAGCACTCAATGGTATCTATGCTTTCAGAAGATTTTTAAGCGACATTGGTATGCCGATAAACTTTGAACAGCTTGGCGCAAAGGAAGAAGATATACCTGTACTTATCGAAAAATTCGGCATAGGTGACGGTGAAACAGGCGGATTTGTAAAGCTCAAAGCTGGGGATATAGAGGCTATACTCAAAATTGCCGCTCATGCATCGGTGTGAGCAGGGAGAATTATGATTTATCCTTTTTAATATAAAAATAAAACACGACAAGGGCAGAATCGGAATGGTTCTGCCTTTGTTGCGTTTGTATAGTATGCATTTATAATCTTCCTTGAAAATATTTTGTCAAAATCACAAAAACACTTGACAATACAGAAAAAATATTGTACTATTTTCCTATGGTTGAAAATTTAAAAAGAGGTGATCATGTTTGAGAATAGAAATCAGTATTAAACTTAAAAATAACGAACTTGCACAGGATTATGCTCCATCATTTGTCAGTCTGATAAAAGCGGTTTTGAGCGACAATGATAAAACATTATTTGAAAAAATATATGTTAAAAATGAGCATAAGGAAAAAAATTTCTGTTTTGCTGTAAAGTTGAATAAACCACAATTTCATAAAGATAAAATCTTTCTTGAAGATGAAAATATTCGCATGATAATCGATGTTTCCGATTTCTCTGATGGTATAGATATGTATAACGCTTTTGTACGCTATAAAAACAAACCGTATCCTTTCCCGAACGGAAATATGATAGAAATAAAAGATGTTGGTATCAAAAATCACAAGCAGACAATATCAGACCAGATATTGATAAAAATGCAGTCACCCTTATTAGTAAGGATCAATGAAGAGAGCAGAAATCGATATATTTCCTGCAATGATGAAGAGTTTAAAAAATATTTCTCTCTTTCAGTATTATCTATGCTGAAAAATCTCTATAACATTGATCTCGAAACAAATGAAATACAAATATTTACTGTTGATTCAAAAAAGACAGTAGTAAACACATTTGGGAACAAAATTACAGGAAATATCGGTACATATATAATCAAGTCACACCCTGATATTCTTAATATAATCTCTCAAACAGGAATAGGCAGTAGGAGATCACAAGGGTTTGGGTGTTTTGACATTATTTCGGAGGTGAAATAATTGAATTCTGATTTTCTTGAAATCTCTCTTGGAAGTTCGTTTATGCTTAATGCAGGAATCTGCGGATTTATCAAATTTCTTGAACATAACAATGCTGATGAAAACAATGATTATAAAATTTCCGGACAAACTTTGTATATCAGCAAAGAATATCTTAAAAATAATGAAAATATGGGTATGAAATACGTCAACACCATGGCTGAGATTTTTGACGAATCAAGTGGTCACAAAAAGTTTTTGAGTAGAATTCATAATAAAGTCAAAATACTTGAAAATGTAAATATAGCTGATTTAGATGAAAATCTACTTAAAGAATGCATTAAAGATTTAAATGAATACGCTGATAAAATGCTTATGGCAAGTAAAATAAGCGTATATAATTTTCTAAACGAATATGATGATATCATTCCTATAACTCGTGAACCTTTTGATAAGATAAAAAAGAGTAATGATTTATCTGAAAAATATGAAATATACAAGGAAACTTTAAAACTTATAGAACAGCCTACTATCCGCAAACTGCTTGTATATACGGAGTTATTATACGGAAAATTCAAACTTTTTTTCAATGAAAATTCACAGCAAAAAAAGATAACTTATCTTTGTGAAAAAGATAAAAGGTATGATATCACCTATAATAAAAGCTTCTATGAGCTTCTGCTTGCTGAAATTGAAGAAGATGAAAAAAAGAAAAATTCTCGTTGCATAGAATGTATGGGTAATATGAAACACAAAAAGGATTTTACATTTCTTATTGATACAGCAGATGATTTAAACCGAAAAAAATCATATTACTGGAACTGTACTCCTGACGCTTTTGTATGTCCTCTTTGTGCTTTTGTATATACGTTTATTCCACTTGGATTTTTATTTTTCGGTGGTGATGCATTATTTGTAAATGCAAACAATAATATAAAATACCTCAAAGGTATAAATCAAAAAACTGCCGATGAAGACAGTTTTGCAAACAGAAGGCTTCTCAGAATTTTTACAGATGAAAAAATAAATGCTATGGAAAATGTGGAAAGTAATGTACAGGTAATATTACACTCCAATGATTATTCACATTTCAGATTTGATATTATTGATGTTCAGACAATCAGACATCTCAGAAATGGCAAAAAGTATTTAAATAATCTTGAAAAAATAAATAAAAACAAAACATTTAATTTTGGAACGCCAAATGATTTACATATATATGACATAGTTTTTGATCATATATATATGCATCAATCATTCTATGGAATTATAGATAGAATAATGAAACATGAGTTTGATAACAATTTTGATTATTTAAAAAATATACTTTATCTTGAAAATATTTTTTATGGAGGAGAAAAAATGGAGGAACTGAACAAAAAAGTAAGAAACGCCCACGTTGTAGGAAAAGAACTTAGAAAATCTATTCTTGGTGAAAATGCACACAATTCAGGCAAAGAAGATGACAATAAATTGCGCGGTGTAGTATACCGATTACTGAACTTGACAGCAGTTGGTGATCGCTCACAGTTTATAGATACAGTTTTAAGAATATATACAGGATACAACCTTACAATTCCATCTATATTTAAAGACTGTTATCAATCAGATGAAATGTTTAAAGCTATATCTCATGGCTTTATTCTTGGACTTAAATATGTACCATATAATGAAAAGGAGAATAAAAATGATGAATAAAAAAGGTCTTACAATATCAATGATTTTTGAGGCATCAAGTGCTAACTATGGAGAGGGAATCGGTAATATCTCTTCATTAAAGAAAATGACTCGTTCAGACGGAAAAGTTTACACTTACATATCAAGACAGGCTATGCGTTATAACATAGTTCAACAAATGGAAATAGACAATACACCTGTTAATGATGCGCAGAAAGTAGTACAATTTACACCTGATGCTAAAATAGATCAATATCCTGAAATAGATCTTTTTGGCTATATGAAAACAACTAAAGGTGGTCAGGATATAAGAAGTGCTGTAGCAAGACTTTCAAACGCTATATCATTAGAACCATATAAAGCAGATACAGACTTTTTGACTAATATGGGACTTGCTAAAAGAAACAATCTTGACAACGCAATTGCTCAGAGTGAAATTCATAAATCTTTATATGCGTACACTGTTACTATAGATCTTGATAAAGTTGGAGTTGACAAAGAAATTGAAATTTCTTCTGAAGAAAAAGCTAAACGTGTAGTAAAACTTCTTGAAACCATAGAATTTTTATGGAGAGACATAAAAGGAAGACGTGAAAATCTTAACCCTGTATTTGTCGTTGGCGGAGTTTACGATAGAAAAAATCCATACTTTGAAAACAGACTTAAACTAAACAATGAAAAACTCCAGCTTAATGCTGATATGATAAGTGATGTAATAAATTCATGTGATGATACAAAAGAAAATACTATTGTCGGATATCTGGACGGCGTATTTGAAAATGATAATTACATCAAAGAAAAACTTTCTCCTACGACTGTAAACGAAATGTTTTCACAACTTATAGAGAAAGTGAGGGCATACTATGCCTGAGGCAATAAGACTAAAACTATATCAGCAGTTACCTAATTATCGTAAACCCTCAAGTTTTACAGTCAAGGAAAGCTATCCTATGCCTCCATATTCAAGTGTAATAGGTATGATACACTTTGCATGTGGTTTCACACAGTATCATGATATGAAGATAAGTATTCAAGGAAAATATGCTTCTGAAATTTCAGATGGTGCAACAATGTACAGTTTCGGAATAAAATATGATCCTTCACGACATCAACTTAAAGTCGATAACGGAAAAGGTGAATACGATGGTGTGACCAGAGCATTTAAGTATTCTCATTTGCTGACAGATGTTGAATTGTGTATACATATTATGCCGAAAGATAAAGAAGATTTAGAGACTATATTCAATGGTTTAAAATATCCTGAAGATTATATAAGTTTAGGACGTAGAGAAGATATTGTAAGGGTAGACGATGTAAGCATAATAAATCTTGAAGAAATGGACACAGACTATGAAGAGTATTATTCAAGATATTCTGCTTATCTTCCTACAGATTATATTTCTGAGATGGATTTAACTTTAAAAGATGTAACCGGAACAATATATAAACTTCCAAAAGTCTTTGAAATAACGAAGAAAGGAAGAAGGTGGAAAGAGGTTGTTTCTGCAATGTATCTTCCGGCTGATAAAACTATTGCTGATAGTGTAGCGGAAAATGAAAACGTATTTTTTGACAGCGAAGAAAAAGTACCTGTATTTTTTGCGTAATTTATAATAATCTTAACATATTGGAACTAAAATCAGGTATAAGAGGAGGGATAATATTGAAGGAGCTTTATCAACTCTATGCCAAGAGTAATGGTGAAACTATAAGACAGCATACTGATAAATTACTGAATACTTTTGAAGAGTTTATTCAACTTTATGGTCATCATTTCAGCGCACTTATACTTAGTGCCATTAAATACGCTTGTGAATATCATGACTACGGGAAAGCCTTGTATCTTTTTCAAAAGTCAGTTAAAAATGATAAATTTACAGATAATCTTTCAAACAAAGATGAATTAGAAAAGTTATACAAAGACAATGGATTTGAAAAATATATTCCTCACAATTATTTCAGCCCTGCATTTATAAACCCAAAAGAACTAAAAAAACAAACAGATGAGATTACCGCTCGTATTGTTTTTACTGCTATATATTATCATCACAATCGCGATTTTGATATTAATAAAGATCAATTAAAAAATATTATTGAAAATGATCTCATAAAACGTTTTGGAAAACTTTCGAAAAAATATTTAGGTGAAATTTTAGGCGATAGTATAAATGATGATATGTGGTGCAATTATGCAATAATTCTTGGTATGCTTAATAAACTTGATTATTACGCTTCAGATATAAAACAAAAATATCCTTTTGAAATCTCAGGCGAATATCATAACAAATCTATAGGCGACTATGTATATGAAACAATAACAAAAAAATATGATTTACGTGATGTACAAAAGTATATGCTCGAAAATCGTGATGAAAATGTTATAATTACAGCATCTACCGGAATAGGAAAGACTGAATCTGCTTTGCTTTGGGCAGACAAATCAAAACTCTTTTACACACTGCCTCTTAAAGTATCAATAAACGCTATGTATGACAGAATATCTACCATGTACGGATATGATAAAGATAAAGTAACTTTGCTACACTCTGATTCTATTTCGATTATTTCAAATATTGAAGAAGATACAGAGAAAGCTATGATGAAATATGATTCCTCAAGAAGATTTTCATATCCTGTTACAATATGCACTATTGATCAGATTTTCAGTTTTGTATACAAATACCGAGGTTGTGAAATGCTTCTTGCAACTCTCAAATATTCCAAAGTAGTTATTGACGAAATACAATCATACGATCCAAAAGTTATTGCAAAACTTATTTACGGACTTTATCTTATAACCATGTGCGGTGGAAAATTTGCAATAATCACAGCAACTATGCCACCTGTAATTATGTATTTCATTGACAAAATAAAAATTGCTCATATGCCAGAAGAGAAATTTCTGCTAGAAAAACCTTTACGTCACAAAATTCACTATGAACAGGCTGATAAATTTGATTTTGATAAAATAATTGAATATGGTAAAAACAAAAAAGTTCTTGTAATATGCAATACCGTCAAAAGTGCTGATAATATATATGACGAACTTAAAGAAAGAGGTGAATATGTAAAACTTCTTCATGCAAAATTTATAAAAAAGCATCAGAAAATACTTGAAGATGAGATTTTAAAATTTGCAGAAAACAAAGATATGACGGGTATATGGATTTCAACCCAGATCGTTGAAGCCAGTCTTGATATAGATTTTGATGTACTATTCACTGAAATGTGTACCGCTGACAGCTTATTACAACGAATGGGAAGATGTTACCGAAAAAGAGAATACGATTCAGATGAACCAAATGTTTATATAACAGATAACAAAAACGGTTGCGGAACTGTTTATATAGAAGATATATATATTCGTTCATCAGAGATCCTCCCTAAATATAACGACTGTATGTTTTCTGAAAATGATAAAATGGAATACATTAACGAAGTTTATGATACCAACGAACTTATGAAAAGTAATTCAGATTACTTTAACAAAATAAAAAACGAAATAAAAAGTCTTCAATATGCAATTCCATTTAAGATGTCCTCAATAGAAGCTAAGAAAAATTTGCGTAATATCATTTCATATAAAGTAATACCCGAAAGCATATATAACCTGCATAATGACGAATTTAAAAAGTGTTATGAAATATTAAAAAACAAAAGAAATTATGCTATTGATGAATATATCAACGCTGTTCGCTATATAGAAGACCATTCAACTAACCTTGGACAATACGATGTAAGAAAAGATGAAAAATGCAACTCTCTCTTTGAAGGGCTTGATTATTATACTCTTGATTATAAATATAGTTTTGATGAAGAAACGCATATAGGAAAAGGGCTTGAATTTGTAAAAGATGAAGATTCAAATTATATTTGAAAAGGTGATATCATGAAAAATATTACAGGAATGCAAATCTATTATTACATGGTATGTAAAAGAAAATTATGGTATTTTACTCATAGTCTCACTATGGAACAAGATAATGAAAATGTAATGCTTGGAAAAATTATAGATGAAAATTCGTACAGTCGTGAAGATAAACACATAAATATAAATAATGTCATCAATATTGATTTTATAAAAGATGATATTTTATGTGAAACTAAAAAAAGCAATAAAATTGAAGAAGCATCTATAATGCAACTAAAGTATTATCTTTATTATTTGAAAATAAATGGTGCAGATGGTTTCACAGGAGAAATTAATTATCCTGTACTAAAGAAGAAAGTAAGTGTTTCACTTGAAGAAAATGACGAAAAAGAAATTGAAAAAATATGCAATGATATATTAAGTATAACCGAAGGTAGCATTCCGCAACTTGTAAACACAAAAAAATCTATATGTAAAAAATGTGCTTATTATGATTTGTGTATGATCTAGTCAAGAATTATTATATCTCTAAAAGGGGTGATTGTTATGAAAGAATCTCTGTATATTTATAGTAATGGTGTATTATCAAGAAAAGATAATACATTAAGATTTACCAGTAGCGATGATGTAAAAAAAGATATTCCAATAGAGAGATATAGTGATATCTATTTATTTGGAGAAGTATCTGTAAATTCAGCACTTTTTAATATTCTTTCGCAATACGGAATCAATGTTCATTTTTTCAATTACTATAATTTTTATACCGGTTCATTTTATGCAAGAGAAAAAAATCTTGCAGGAGAACTATTGATACGTCAATGTGAACATTATTCTGATTCTTCCAAAAGACTTTTGATAGCCCAGAAATTAGTTGACAGTGCTTCATATAATATATATCGAAATTTAAGATATTATAATTCAAGAGGACGTGATCTTCAAGGCTATATGCAACAAATAGAAGCCCTAAGAAATCACATATATGAAACAAAATCTGTATCAGAACTAATGGGATACGAGGGAAATATAAGAAAAGTATATTATAGTTCCTGGAACATTATTGTAAATCAAGATATTGATTTTGAAAAAAGAGTAAAACATCCACCGGACAATATGATAAATACGCTTATTTCTTTTGTTAATTCTCTTGTTTACACAAGAACGTTAGGCGAAATATATAAAACACAGCTTAATCCTACAATAAGCTATCTTCATGAACCAGGAGTAAGAAGATTTTCTTTATGCCTTGATCTATCTGAAATATTCAAACCCATTATTGCTGATCGTTTGATATTTTCATTGCTTAATAAAAATCAGATAACAGAAAAAGATTTCACCGAGAATCTTAATTATTTACATCTTGATAAAAAAGCATCAAATATTATCGTTCATCAGTTCGATGAAAAAATGAAAACTACAATTCATCATAAAACTCTTGACAAGGATGTTTCCTATCAATATCTTATTCGTCTGGAAGCTTATAAATTAATCAAGCACCTTATAGGAGAAAAAGAATATGATGGTTTTAAAATATGGTGGTAGGCTATGTATATAATATTAGTTTATGATATATTCACAGATGAAAAAGGAAAAAAGATTCTTCCAAAAGTATTTAAAATATGCAAGAAATATCTTACTCATATTCAAAACTCTGTTTTTGAAGGCGAAGTATCACAAGTGCAATTGAGACAACTGAAAATAGAATTATCCAAACATATTAGATCACCCGAAGATTCGTTAATAATTTTTAAAACCAGACAAGAAAAATGGCTTGATAAAGAGTATCTTGGTGGCGCCAAAGACGAAACCGATAACTTTTTATAATTTTCTGTCGATGTATTGTAATGCATTTTTTACGGAATATCGACAGAACTGTTTTATATCGCAAATACGAGTTTTCTGAATATCTGATATAAAAATATATTCAATAATTATTGTTTTTTTATATTATCGACAAGAATAACGCTTTTGATAAAGCGTATATCTTTATTAGCAAAGCACCTGTTTTAATCTTTACTTATAGGAATGTAAATTTTGATAACTGATATGATGTTTGTTGTCTGATTAAGTTTTAATCTTTACTTATAGGAATGTAAATGGGGTAATATTTTTAATCCGGAACAATCATATATGGGTTTTAATCTTTACTTATAGGAATGTAAATACTGTAGAAAGGATTGGTAATATGTTAGGTGTTGGTTTTAATCTTTACTTATAGGAATGTAAATAAAGATAAAACACCTGTTTCAATTGATTCATAAATTGGTTTTAATCTTTACTTATAGGAATGTAAATTAATTAAAAACTCCTTTCAAAAGTCGGGCGAAATGTTTTAATCTTTACTTATAGGAATGTAAATAACTACATAAGTATTATATGCAAGAGTGCTTTTGTGTTTTAATCTTTACTTATAGGAATGTAAATGAGCGACGGGAAAAGAATTAACCAAGAACAGCTTAGTTTTAATCTTTACTTATAGGAATGTAAATCAGAAACGATATTTACAAGGCTTACCTTGTGACCGTTTTAATCTTTACTTATAGGAATGTAAATGTTGTTTCTTGCTTAACGTCAGGGCGAACACTGAGTTTTAATCTTTACTTATAGGAATGTAAATACAAATATCAAGTGTGATGTTATCAGTGTTTTTCTGTTTTAATCTTTACTTATAGGAATGTAAATCATAATTACAAATAGTAGCCCGGTTCATTCCTACCGTTTTAATCTTTACTTATAGGAATGTAAATAAGAGATCCGGCGATCCGGGCCGGTGCAACCGTGCGTTTTAATCTTTACTTATAGGAATGTAAATATGTACAGCGACTTCGTAATTAGGTCTATTATAGTTGTTTTAATCTTTACTTATAGGAATGTAAATCTTTGATACATATTCTTTTGTGTCCATATCGTTCGTTTTAATCTTTACTTATAGGAATGTAAATTATGATTTAAAAATGTTTGTTCAATCTGAGCGTTAGTTTTAATCTTTACTTATAGGAATGTAAATGCATTGAAATAAATGAAATGTGAAAGGGGTTTTTTCCGTTTTAATCTTTACTTATAGGAATGTAAATTCATATATCAATGTACATAATAAACAAAAATAAATGGTTTTAATCTTTACTTATAGGAATGTAAATTTAGATGGTGAATCTTATCAGATTTCGGAGTCTGAGTTTTAATCTTTACTTATAGGAATGTAAATGATGGAACAGCGGTAAAAACAGCAGAAAAAGAATATCGTTTTAATCTTTACTTATAGGAATGTAAATAAACGTTATAGAGTGGTTGCGTCAGCTGAAGAAGCTGAGTTTTAATCTTTACTTATAGGAATGTAAATTATAACTGCACGATGCAGTGAATGATGTTGCACTGTGGTTTTAATCTTTACTTATAGGAATGTAAATGACGATGAAATGTATTGCAGATAATACGGCATTGGTTTTAATCTTTACTTATAGGAATGTAAATTCGGTCATGATGTTGACGGCAGAGCAATCAGAAAAAGTTTTAATCTTTACTTGTAGGAATGTAAATGACTGATCATATAAATCTTTGAATTCTGCATCCGGCGTTTTAATCTTTACTTGTAGGAATGTAAATATTGAACAGACGCCGGAATTCATAGCCAAGTATAAGTTTTAATCTTTACTTATAGGAATGTAAATTATGTATCAAGCGTTTTGCCTGAAAAACATATGGCTTAGTTTTAATCTTTACTTATAGGAATGTAAATAAAGCACCTGAACCCGAACCGGAACTTTCAGAACAGGTTTTAATCTTTACTTATAGGAATGTAAATTCCTTATATAGCCTTATATTCAATGTTTCTGCTGCGTTTTAATCTTTACTTATAGGAATGTAAATATCTTATTTGCGTTATCGGCCATATCAATTATAGCTGTTTTAATCTTTACTTGTAGGAATACACTACTTAATACCATAATAATATTCATAACAATCCTATCAAAATCGTT
>SVNW01000092.1 GCA_015066745.1 Ruminococcus sp.
TTCACCACCTTTATATTTTTTTCGACTGATTATATTATAGCACGTTATATTTATTTTGACAAGTACATTTATACGCAATTCATCCCCTCCCTAAGAGGAAGGGGACTTCTTGCAAATAGTGTTAAATAAAAAAATAATGATGCATAAATTTTTTTTAGATTTATGCATTATTTTTTTGTATCTTTTGTTTTTTAGAAGCGTCATTTAATATAGAAAGGAAGTGAGAACCTTGAATGATATGGATAAGATCTATGATATGTACGGCAGGGATATATATAAGTATCTTTTGAAAATGACAGGAAACGAAGATGTCGCAGAGGAACTGCTTCAGGAAACATTTTTGCGTGCAGTAAAGCAGATAGACAGTTTTCGTGGAGAAACCTCAATAAAAGCGTGGCTTATTGTTATATCTAAAAACTGCTACTACAGTGCGATGCGTTCGCCGTGGAGAAAACTCATCAGAGAGGGGGAAGAATCAGCTGATGGTAAGACTGAAGATATTTCAGACTGTTTTGAAAATAAGGAAGAGGTAAGACGATTGCACCGTATATTACATAATCTTGGAGAACCATACAAAGAGGTTTTTAGTCTTCGGGTATTCGGAGAACTTCCTTTTAAAGAAATTGCAGAGCTTTTTGGTAAAACGGAAAGCTGGGCGAAAGTAACATTTTACCGTGCCAAGAGTAAAATAATTGACAAAATGAATAAGGAGGAATAAAAATGGAAAAAACATGCGAAATAGTAAAAGACCTTTTAGTACCGTATATTGATGATACGTGCAGTACAGAAAGCCGTAATTTCCTTGAAGAACACATATCCGAATGTGAAGAATGCCGTAGTGAACTTGAAAAATACAAGTCACAGGAAATCACAGTAGATGTTGCGGAAAATATAGGTTCAAAGAAACCTTTTAAGAAGATAAAACGCAGACTCAGAGTTATGGCAGTTATAATATGTTTGCTGACTGCTCTTATACTGCCTGTTGTTATTTATAATCAGTATGCTGGAAAATACGGATATTATGAGGCCGATAAACGCTTTCTGGGACTTGAAGATACTGATTTTGTTTATGCTGATTATCAGTGGCTGACATTTTTTATTGAAGATATGTATGAACATACATATTATAATCGACAGATACGTAACGGAACATATAAAGAACACAAAAGTTTTGATGAATTAAAAAAAGAACGTGAAACAATATCACAGATAGAACTTGATATAAAAAACATGAAAGTTTGGGAATATGATGCGTCGTATGGAGAAATAGAGATATATATTCCGCTGATCCTGAAAAATGATGATCAGGCGACAGTTTATATTCACGGGACTCGTACATCACCGGGTATTTATAATCTTTCCTATATGCAACTTATAACGGAGGATATGATAGAACAGAAGTATATTAATATGAGTCATAGTATAGGTTCTCTTTTAGAAGAATATGACTTATTACCATCAACTATGCCGATAAGTATAAATGTATATGCAACAAAAAAATATGAGCCGAAAAAACTAAGTAGCAGTTCAAAACTGGAGTATAGTGATACAGGTAAAAAACTTGATCCGGGAACATATGTTTACAAAGACGAAGAAAACAATATAACTATTGAAGTGTTTGAAAACGGAGAAATAACTTATAAAAATAATGTTGAATGGTCATATGAATATCCGGTAACACCTAGCATAATACCACATATATATGATGTTTCCGAACCATGTCAGTATTTTATTGTAAAAAATAACAAAGGTGGTACAAACCTTATGATACGCTATAAAAAAACAGGCATCAGAGCTTTGCAAAAGATTGTTGTAAATGATAACGGAGAACTCTGCTACAGAGAATCCGAAAATCCGTTTACAAAAATTAAGTAAATTTAAGTGTATGAACGATCTGAATGAATTAAATGTCGTGAAAGCCTTCGCAATTGTGGGCTTTCACGACTTGTTTTTTAACAAAAAACTTACTTAAAAATTAGTTGATCGGTTATGATAATCACCTTAGAATTTTGATATAAAACCAACATATTCGATAGATTTTGTGGTTCAAATCTTATATAATTAACATAATGGAGGTGGTTTAAAAATGGCTCAGACATATGATCTTACTCAGGGTAAAGTTTCAAAATTAATTATAAGATTTTTCTTTCCTATGTTTTTTACAAATATGCTTCAACAGGTTTATACTATTGCTGATACAGCCATTGTCGGCAAGGGTATAGGTGATAATGCTCTGGCGGCGGTCGGTAATATGTCGTCACTGTCATTTCTTATAGTAGGTTTCTCACTTGGCCTTGCCAATGGTTTTTCCGTTATGACGGCTCAGAGTTACGGAGCTCAGGATTATGCGAAGATGAGAAAGTCGATAGCATCATCTATAGTACTGTCTGTTATAATGTCGGTCTTGCTTACGGTATTCAGTATGGTTTATTTAAGACAGATACTCGAACTTATGCAGACTTCGGAAATAATAATGGAAGACAGTCTTAAATATGGTTACATAATATTTGGTGGCCTTGTAACAGCTATAGCATATAATCTTTGTGCATGTATACTCAGGGCGCTCGGTGACAGCAAGACTCCGCTTAAAGCTATAATAATTTCTACTATACTCAATATAATACTCAACAGTGTGTTTATTTTTGGTTTCAAGTCAGGCGTTCAGGGTGCGGCTGCGGCAACTATTATTTCTCAGGTAGTTTCTGCTATAGTATGTTTTCAGAAATTAAGAAAAATAGAGATCATACAGCTTTCAAAAGAAGACTTCAAAGCAGAGTTTTCAGTATATTCGGGTTTGCTCAAAAACGGTATACCTATGGCGCTTATGAATTCTATCACGGCAGTGGGCTGTATGGTAGTACAGTATTTTGTAAACGGTCTTGGAGTTGCGTATACTTCCGCTTATTCTGCTTGCAGTAAGTATATAAATCTTTGCATACAGCCGGCTTGTACATCGGGCTTTGTAATGTCATCATTTGCAGGACAGAACTTTGGTGCGAAGAAATACAGCAGAATAAAAGAAGGTCTTAAAGTATGCCTTACTATAGCATTTGTTTCATATGTACTTCTCGGTTCACTTATGGTTTTTCTGCCGAGGACACTGGCTAAAACAATGCTTAACGGAGAGCAGCCTATAGAACTTGCAATGGAATTTTTGCCGATATGCGGAATGATGATATTTCTTGTTGATTTTCTGTTTGTTTTCCGTAGCGGTGTACAGGGCATGGGATATCCGTTTATTCCGATGTGTTCGGGTGTAGTTGAGATGGTAATGAGAATATCGGTAATAGTGATGTTTATCTCACGTTTTGGTTTCAGAGCTACAGCATATGCCGAGATAGTAGCATGGTTAGGGGCACTTTTACTTAATATGACAGCGTTTATTGTGATATTGCGTAAAAAACTTAAAGAGGAAGAGAACGAAGAAAACTATAATGATATCTCAGATGCACGCTATCTGTGCAAAAATACATCAGCATGATTGAAAAAAATTTTATTTTTAATATTTTCTTTATACACAAATAACAAAGGTGATTTTACAAAGTACATTTGTATTGTAAAATCACCTTTTAAAATTTTAAAAGAATAATAGTTAAGATATTGACTTTTTTTATTTTGTTTGATATAATACAATAGTGGTATAAAAATATTAAATATAATATTTTTTATCATAAATAACATTAAAATGGAGTGTTGAGAAATGAAGTTAAAAAAGATTTTTGCATCATTGGTAGCGACAGTTTTGGCTGGTAATCTAGTAGGCGGTACAGTGAACGCTATAGATTATCGTGCAGCTGGTAGTTATGCAGCAAAGTA
The DNA here is from genome assembly GCA_015066745.1 of Ruminococcus sp. GTDB lineage: Bacteria > Bacillota > Clostridia > Oscillospirales > Ruminococcaceae > HUN007. The sequence continues at coordinate 3,817 of SVNW01000092.1, forward strand.
TAATAATAGTTATAATCCATTATATGCAGATTTCAATATTTATGGTGGAGATTGTACAAATTTTGTATCGCAAATATTGAAGGCAGGTGGAATGTGGGAAATAATTCATCCAGACGATTATTTTGATTATGTAGATCCAAATTCAGAATACAATAAGTATCGTAGTTATAAATTGAACTGTCCGTGTCTGGATTGTTGGTCATACGATTCACTTGAATATCGTTCAAAGACTTGGAGTGAAACTGATAAATTGAGTGATTTTCTTACTGATGAACTTGGAATAGAAAGAGAGTATTATTGGGATTTTAATAAGTTGTTGTTAGAAGTTGAACCTGGAGATATAGTATTGTGTAGTAAATCGATATTGCCTGTTACAGGCTTATACAATCATGCTTTATATGTTCATATGTCTCATGATCAAAATGTAGGTCCAAGTCCGGAATATGGAACATTTCATTACACTCGCTTAGTCGGACATTCTGATGATAAAGCTTATTGTTATTCCATATATGAAGGTGATTCTAAAGATTATGACCTTGGATATGCAAGTTATGCAGTTATAAAAACATCTGATTACGAGAGTTGGAGAGACTATTATGTAGATCCATCTCGTGGACTGGTGCCAAAATGGTATCCTTTAGGATAAAATAGTTGTATTTTATTTTTTATATATTTATAGATAAAAACATAGCATTTTTCCAATAACTGTGCTATGTTTTTGTTTTGCAATATAATATCAATATATGATGCTTAAAATTAAGATATTGTATATAGATGTTTTACTACAAAATAGTAAAAAGATTATTTTGTGTGATTGTTAAAATTATAGTAGTGATATGTTTGTTATTATTATTATTATTTACCATAGCTAGAAAGGGTTTTATTATGAGAAAATTAAAAAGTTTTATTTGTATTCTACTATCATTATTTTGTTGTGTTAGCTGTAATAAAGATGAGAAAACTTCAAATACAGAAGAAAAAGGAAATACTCAGGAGTTATCTGTAAAGGATAGTGAAAAATATTTTGTTCATGAAGAGTTAGTGAATCTGGCTGATAAACAGATATATAATGTTACATTTTTTGAAGATGATATATATTATTACGGTGTGGGTGATTATAAAAACATTAATAACGAAGTGCTGGTTGGAAATGTAAATGATGGATTTCAGAAAAAAGATAGTATATATTTTAGTCATGTAAATTCTACTGGAGTACATTATGATAAAGAGATATCATATATAATTTATAACAATAAAAATAATCATGGTTTTATCGGTAAGTATGACAGTGTTGAAAAAAAGATGTTATTGTCTTTGGAACTTGGTGCTGTTTCAGTAGATTCTCTAACAGTAAACCGACAGGGAAATATAGTTGTTTTTTATTCAGATGAAAATGATAAGTACATATCTTTTTTTGATAGTAATTTACAAGAAATAAATAAAATTGTTCTTGATAAAGGTATTTTTGAGGAAAATGAACATGTTTATTATTTTGAAGAGGCATCAGATGGTAGTTACTATTTTCGTGTGAATGATGGTCAAGACCATATAAGAAGAATAGTTAAATTAAATAGTGAGTTTGGTTATGAAAAAAACTTTGACCACAATGAACTTTTAGGTGAAGAAGAGTATTTTTGTGGATTTGTTCTTACCAAACAAGACACCATTTTATTGTGTGGAGATGCTGTTGGTGGTGGCAGTATATTAAAAGAATATGGTATAACTGATGGGATAGAATATGAGGAATATTTTATTGATAAAGAGATATTATCTGTTTTTAAGGGTATAGGAAAGTATGACTTTGTTTATGTATCATATGATGGGGTTTTTGGATATGTTTCAAAGGATAATAAATCCGAATTACTATATTTATCAGAAGATATTGTAGATTTAATAGCTATAACAGATGTTCAGGATGACAGTGATGATAATATACTGTTGCTGTATACCAAGGTCAATGTTTCAAGTGATGAAATATCAAGTTCTGATAATGATTTTCCAGAAGATTTTCAAATTAATTATGATACATCATCAGGAAAATATATTAGAGATATGTTAGTAAAAAGTGAAAATGAATTTTATTTTCTTTACAGTGATGATGAGAATGAGAAATATGATCTTGTAAAAACAGATGCAGCCGGTAATGTGATTTTTTCAGAAATCATAGACGGAAAGAACCGAATAGTAAATAGAGTAGTTTTGTCTGATAGTTATGTTAATTTACTTATCAGTGATATATCTGAAGAGGAATCTAAAGATAGTATATTAAGATTTGATATCAATACTGGCAAAAATGTGGATTCTGTTGATAGCAGAAAATTATACAGTGTTTATGGTTATTCTGAACAAATAGATATGTATATGATGATTGAGGACTTAATAGCAACTGATAACTGTATTTATTATTTGTATTTAAATAATATCTGTAGATTTGATTTTGAAACACAGACAGCATCTGTATTAAAAAGCAATGTTTTTCCAGGGTCGCAACTTTTAAATATTATTGAAGGTTATGATATTTGTTGGTATGACGATAACGGAATATATGGATGTGCTAAGAATAATGACGAGAGTGTAATGCTTGTTGATTGGGAAAAATGTGATGAAAAAATTAATTTGAAGAAAGTGAATCTTATAAGTGAAGATGAATTTTGCGTTTATGGAGTAGATCGTGTAAAAAATAATTATTGTTGTTATAAGTATATATATGCTGATTCAGACTATATGGAAAAGATGAATGAAAAAACAGAAGTTGTTGTAGCTGTTGTAAATAGTGGATATAGTAATAAAATTACTGACAGTATACATGATATAAATAATGATATGGATAAAGATATAACGGTAAAACTGAAAGAATATCATAGTATAGATGAATTTAATAAAGCGATGGTTTCAGACGAACTTCCCGATTTAGTGTTAAGTTATGGTAATACTGATTTTTCAAATCTTGATATATTTATGGATCTTACAGATTATTTTAAAAATGATAAATCTATTGATATCAATGACTACTATGATAATATTTTACACTCTGGAAAAGATAAAAGTAAAATAGAACAGATAATTCCTGAATATTCAATAATGTGTTTGTTTGGGAAAGAAAGCATTCTTGGAAAAACAAGAATATTGACAAATGAAGAATATTCTGAACTTGTACGCAATCCTTCTACAGAATATACGGTTTATCCTTATATGTGGGAAAATATTTTTGATTATATATTGGTTAAGAATTTGAATCAGTTTATCAATTATGAAGAAAAGATTTGTAAATTTGAAAATCAGATATTTTGTGAAATGTTAGATGACATTCGTTTGGTGTTAAGTAGTGATAATGAAAGCTATGAATTAAATGAGGCGTTAAAGGGGAATATAAGCTCAATAGATGTATGTGAATTTTCATCATTTTATGAATTGGAGGTATTGTCACAAATGTTTCTGGGCGAAACATTGTCTTTAGTTGGGTTACCGGGAGAAGATGAATGGTTGCCAATTATTAATCCTAAATACTCATTTGGAATATTGGAAAAAAGTAAATGTCCTGATGAAGCTTGGGAATTTATTAAATATTTTCTAGAAGATGATTATCAAAATTCCACAGAAGCGTTTCCTTTAAAATGTTCTGCATATGAGTACCATAAGGAGAATCTTGGAAATTCTATAAATGACGATATAAGGTATGAATATATTAATTCTGATAAGATAACAGAAATAGAAGAATTTATAAAAAGTGCAAAAAATACTACGTTTAGGAATAAGGCATTAATTGAATCAATTGATGAAGAAATATGTAATATTTCTAATGAAAACATTACAATAGATGAAACGCTTGATAATATTGAGTACAAAGTGAATTTGTATCTTTACGAGAGTGAATAATATAAAGAGAGATTTATAAACGTTAATAACAGTATTGTAATATAAAATGTAATATAAAAATTTTTTATTTATGCTTTAAATAAACTTGATTATACATATGTAGTATAAATCAATTAAATACTGAAAAAATATTTGTTTAATTCGCATATGGATTTTTTTCGTTAACAATGTTACAATATACATTATAAAATTGTTTCATTTGTAGAGAAAACAGGGCAATTATTGGGGTGTTTTGGTGGTTTTCTATATGCAGATGAAAATTAGGGTTTTAATAAATTTAATAAAAAAAGTTTAGGGAGGAAATAGTTATGAAAATGAAGAAATTTTTAGCTGCGATGGCGGCTTTGGCAATGGCTACAGTGCCTACGATGGCAGTTAATGCAAAGATTACAAATTGCAATAATGGAGAAAGTTATTCTGTTCCTATCAGTGAGTTGTTACCTGAAGGTTGTACAGGAGCAGATATAAAGTATGTAGGATTTAAGTTCTCTTGTCCTGACTATGACAGCAATGTCGGATGTAATGGTGGAATAGTTTTTAATACTGGTTCTGGCGATGATAAGAGATGGGATTCTAAAAAGTGGTCTAATGAATATGATCCACAGGGTTATGATTATACATATCCTGCTGATGGTTCAGATTTTACAATTATAAGACCTGTAGAGGATGATGCTTTTTCTAGAGAACCGCTTGATTATGCTGAAATTTGGGTTCAGCATTGGTGGCCAAATGAAACAGCTTCTAAAGTTTATGATATTACTGTAGAAGAGATATATTTAATGGATGAAAATCAGCAGAGATTAGTAGCTAAAGCACCGGCAGAAACTACACCATCAGAAACAGAAGCTACAACACCTGCACCGTCTGAAACAGAAGCTACAACAGCTTCGTCAGCAGCAGCTACAACAGCAGCCACAACAACAAAGGCAGCTGCAGCAACAACAACAAAAGCTAACCCTACAACAGGCGAAAGTAATACAGGTGTAGCACTTGCAGTAACAGCAGCTATGGCAGCAGCAGGCGTTGCAGTTACATTTGGCAAAAAGAAGAAATAATGATTTAACATACATTATTACTTAAATATACTTAAATGCCCTCGTTTTTAGCCGAGGGCATTTGGTGTAACTAAATCCATATTAAATTTCACTTAAATTAAGTGAAATTTCTCTTGAGGAAGGAAGAAAATTTATGAGAAGAAAGATTACAGCGTTGCTTGTTATGTGTGGAATGCTTTTGGCATTTACAGCTTGTGACAAAGGCGAGTCATCAAGTACATCAAGCACAAAAGATGAAAGTTCTGTATCAGAAACAACTGCAGCAACAGAAGAAGTGACCGAAGAAGTTACAGAGGAAGTAACCGAAGCGGTAACAGAAGAACTCGTAGAACCCGATTATCCGACATTTGAAGTAGATGAAAACTCTATCACATTTGATGATGGTGATGTTTATACAGCGCACTGTATGAATGAACAGAACTTTGAAAACGGTGAGTCAAACTGTAACATTTCAGTAGCAGAATACAAGGGTCAGAAACAGCTCAAGATAGAAGTTCTTGATAAAAATGATGCCGGTAACTACAATATTCCGAAAATCGTTTTTGACGTTGATGAACTTGTAGGTTCTGAAAATCTCAGCAAGATAAAAACTTTCAGTGTGGATATCACACAGGTCGCAGTTGGCGAATTTATCGGTGATGACGGAGTAGGAATGCTCGTTCCGGGAAATCTCATGGGAAGCTTCGGTTCAAACGTAGGTCCTGAATGTGCAGACTGGTATGAACCAACAGGAACAGCAAATAACTTCCTTGCATCAGAATGGAATTTTGAATGGGTATATCACCATGCAGAAGGTAAATGGCTGTTAAAAGGTTATGTAGACGGTACTACTGATTCTACTCTCGTATTTATGAGATGGAATATACCTAATCAGGCAGATATCTATATAGATAACCTTACATTCTATGATGAAGCAGGCAACTCAATTCCGATCGTTTACACACCCGGTGCAACAGCCGAAGGTGGCGCTGAAGAAGGCGAAGAAACAGCCGAAGGCGAAACTGCTGAAAACAGCGAAGCATCAGCTGAGTCTGTAGCAGAGTAACAGAAAATTTAATTTAAATAAGATTTACAATACACCTGTTAATTCATGATTTTTGTGATTTGGCAGGTGTTTTTTGTATAGACATATGGTAGTAGAAGCGTTATAATATAGATGTATTTGTCAAGTTTATTACTTTATTTACGGAGGAGATATGTTATGGAAACACAGGTGAACGTTATTGATGGAACAAAGGTGAAGAAAAACAGACTGAAATGGATAATAGGTGTTATCGGTGTTCTGGTAGCTATAATAGTGATTTTTCTTTTGGTTATGACTTACAGATGTAATAAGGTGAAGTCGTATTATGAGAAACTTGAGTTTGGAACGTGTACTGATATGGGTGATAGATGGTTTTGTCATGATATAAAGAGCAGTGATAACGTTAGTGCAGAGTTTGATATACCAAAATTTCCTTATATAAATTCATTTGAAAGTTCAGGAATATATAGCTCGGCAATTATAGAGGGGTATGAGGGAACGGTTGATGTTTGTGTTACAATATTTACAAATCTTCTTTTGTTCAATAAATGTCAGGTGCAGATCACATATGGAGATAAAGACACAATTTATGCTGTAAATACGGATATGGAATTAAAGAGCGGTGAATACACGGATGAGGAGATTGATATTTTTAACA
>SVNW01000093.1 GCA_015066745.1 Ruminococcus sp.
ACAGAATAGTCGTGGAAGTGGTGTACACAGTAGCTGTTTTGGAAGAAAAGCCCGATAACAACAGATATATAGGAATTGATATAGGTGTGGATAACCTTGCTACTGTTTGCAACAACATATCAGACAATGCTTTTATTATTAACGGTAAACCATTAAAGTCAATAAACAAATACTATAACAAAAAAATCAGTCATTATCGAGAAGTTGCAAAAAGAATGAACAATAACGATTACTCTTTAAGAATGCATAAACTAACGGTAAAACGCAATTCAAAAATAGAAGATTATCTGCACAAAGCAAGCAGATATATCGTTGATTATTGCAGAGAAAACAACATCAATACCATTGTTGTAGGCAACAACAAAGAGTGGAAACAACACGCTGATATGGGCAGGAAAAACAATCAGACTTTCGTGCAGATTCCTTTTACAAGATTTATAGATATGATTCGTTACAAAGCAGAAGAATATGGTGTAGCCGTCATAGAGACCGAAGAGAGCTATACAAGCGGAACGAGTTTTATAGATAATGAAGAACCGGTAAAAGAGAATTACAATAAATCCAGAAGAGTACACAGGGGTTTATTCAGATCAAACGAAAATAAGCTGATAAATGCAGACTTAAACGGTGCATATCAGATATTAAAGAAGGTATTCCCAATAAAATGGGATATAGGTTGTGTGTTACACCCGGTTGTAGTAAACTTGGGTTAGTCCTGGGTTGAACAATAAATAAAATATGTTTTAATAAAATTTTATATTATTTTTATTAAGTTTAATATTTTTGATAACATAGTAGACTCGATAGCTGTAGTATATGAAAACATGATGTTAAGAAGCAAAAATGTAAATAAAGAGAAAGTAGGTGCTACAATGGAAATGATTCAGCAAGAGACAGTAACTTTTTTTGATATCTATGATGCTAAGGAAGAATGGAAAGCGGAAGGCAAAGACGAGATGGCAATGAAATTAATGGAGAGTGGAGTAGCATTGGATATTATTCAAAAGTGCAGTGGCTTAGATGATGTTGGAATGGCTAAGTTAATAAGTAAATATAATGATTTAAAAGGAACTGATGTTACAATTAAGTGAAGCCAAATGAAAAATAATGAAGTGTGATAATAAGAAAGAGAGCCTGAAAATAGGCTCTCTTTTATTTTCATTGGCACATACAAAAAAATAACCGACATAAAAATGTCGGTTATTTAGTGTTTCTATAAAATAAAAAAGCGCGGAAAGAGGGATTTGAACCCTCGCGCCGGTTCCCCGACCTACTCCCTTAGCAGGGGAGCCCCTTCACCACTTGGGTATTTCCGCATGTTGAATTATGGTGAATATTAAATTTTCTCCAAATTTCCTTATTAAAAAAATTGGCGGAGAGGGTGGGATTCGAACCCACGGTCCCTTGCGGGATCACTGGTTTTCAAGACCAGCTCCTTAAACCACTCGGACACCTCTCCATTTATATTTTGTTTTCCGCTGTGTCATTCAGCTTTATTATTATAGCATTTTAAAAATGAAATGTCAACCCTTTTTTAAAAAAATTTTAAAAAAATTTTTGGAAAATATAAAATTCACACAAATGCGTGGTTTTGAAAAATAAGACGACGCATTTGTGTGAAAAAGGTTTCTTAAATCAGAAGCATAGCTTTGAGATTTATAAGGTCTGCTATATCTATTCTGTTGTTTTTATCTATGTCTGCATTTGAAACTTCAATATTCTGCTCAGTACCAAGAAAATATGTTATAAGTTTATGAAGGTCAAGTGCGTTTACAACAGAGTCACCGTTGATGTCACCTGGTAAAGTCTGATTGTCTGCCGGTGGTGGAGTAGTGCTTTCTGATTTGTATATAGTTTCATACATTGTTTCTGCCCATATCTGACGCATACGATCGTAACCTGTGTCATTTGGGTGTACTCCGTCAGCGCTGAGATATTCGGGATTTTCTTTGAATATGGTTGCAAAGTCAGGACCTTTTACTACTTCAGGGTATGTTTCATAGATTTTATGAACCATTTCATTATAGCTGTCAAGGTGCGGTGTTATTCCGGGTTCTGTTGAGTATGGTATTGTCGGCACGATCGGAACTTTACCGCTTTCTATTATTTTTTCAACCATAAATGCAGTGTTTTCATAATATTTTTCTGCACCTGTCTGGTTTCCCCAGCAGTCATTTGTACCGTATGCCACGCTTACATATTTTCCTGGGAACACTGATAACCAGCGTTCGATATTTTTAGCGCCGTGTGTACTCATTATACCGCCTATACCGCCATTTTCCTGGGCAGGAAAGTATCTGCTGTCCAAGCGGTTTACATATGTTGCAAATCCTGTTCCGTAGCAGTTGTGCATTCCGCATGCGGTAATTGAATCACCGTAAAATATCCAGCTGTCAGAAATGCCTTCAGATGTATTGTGAATATCAAAGTTTATACTTACACGTCCGGAGTTTTTGCCGTCTGCTCCGGTTATATTTATTCTTATCCAGTTGTAGCCTTCCATATTTACAGCGTGCTGTCTTGAATGGCAAGTGTTATTTTCAACTGTTTCGATTGTTTTCCAGCCTGTTTCGGGATAAGTTCCTCCGGGGGCTGAGTTTACTTCTATCGTATAATCTGTCGGCATGGAAATAGAACTTGAATAATCAAGAACCGTATAATCAAAAGCACCGGTTGTGTTATACCATACTGCAAGTACTTCTTTACGTTCATTTTCCGGTACTGCTGACAGGTCGTATGCTAAATATGTTGATACTTCTGAATTCCAGAAAGAGAAGTAAGCATCATCATTTGCATATTTTATTTCCTGATCGTGATTTGAATATGCCGGACAGTTACGGCTTATAACAGGGTTTGCAATGATATCAGCAGAAACGACCGAATTGTTTGAAGAAAGTGGTGAGATCATTCCGACAGCAAAAAGAAAAGTTGCTATTGTTAAAGAAAACTTTTTTAATTTAATCATATAAAACACCTCGTAAACTAGTTGTATAAGCAAATAAAGATTGTCTTTATAATTATTTTAACATAGTATTTTTAATAATGCAATAAAGCAGATGAACTTAAATTAATTAAATTTTTAATCCTGAAATTATAATAAAAATCAGCAGGAAAAATATTCACTGCTGATTTTTATTAAATATAAAAAATGAGTTTTGGCTATTTTGGTTCTGCCTGCATAGGTGAAGATTTTATAAAATCTTCTATCTCATTGTATGGCATAGGTTTACCGAACAGATATCCCTGTGCAAGTTCACAGCCTATTTCTTCAAGGAAAGGTATCTGCTGAGGATTTTCAACGCCTTCGCATATGACACGAACATTTATGTTGTGAGCCATATTTGTTATAGATTTTATTATTTCTTTAGGCTTCTTCTCTGTAAGACCTTCAGTTAAAAATCCTCTGTCAAGTTTGAGGATATCTATAGGAATATCTTTGAGAAGATTAAGACTTGAATATCCGGTTCCGAAATCGTCCATGGAAATACTGAAACCATAATCTTTGAGTTTTGTGAGTATTTCGATGGTGTGACCGAGGTTGTTGACATAAGCGCTTTCTGTTACTTCAAGTTCAAGATATCTTGGAGGAATTTCATACTTTTCAACAAGGTCGGTAAGTCTCTTGAAATATCCAGGTTCATGTATGGTTATCTGTGACTGGTTTATGGCTACCGGCAAAACACGCAGATTCTGAAGCATACGGCTTCTTATGTACATGCACATCTGTTCAAGTACACAAAAATCTATATTGCTTATAAAGCCGTTCTTTTCACATATATCAATGAACTTATCAGGAGTAAGCAGACCTTTTATAGGGTGGTTCCAGCGTACAAGCGCTTCCATACTTACGTATTCATGCCTGATAAGATCGTACTGTGGCTGTACGTAGCAACATATCTGACCACATTTTATTGCTTCTTTAAGTTCGCTTATGATCTGATATTGTTGCATGGACTCATCTGTCATTTCTGAGGAGAACTTAACGATTCGTGTCTGTTCCGATTTTTTTGAATTTCTGTGGGCAAGTATAGCGCAGTCAAGCAGATGTTCAAATTCGATATGACGATTTGAATCGTTGATTTCGATATATCCTATTGAGAATGAGGTGAGATGTTCTGAGATTTCGGGGATCATGAGAACTTTGTCACACAAAGACTGAAGACGCTTTTTTGATTTTTCATCGTTTTCGTAAATTGTGAGCAACAGATAATTATCCGCAAATATTCTTGTCATATATTCTCCCGGTTTGAGAGCATTCTGAAGAATTTCGGAAGTTTCTTTTAATATCTTATCGCCTGTTTCATATCCGAAATAATGATTTATATTGCGGAAATTTTTCATATCAACGTTATAAAGTTTATAGTTGACATTTTTACGAAGTATAGCAGATGAAGCTTCTTTTTTAAATTCATCTATATTGATGTTCTTGGTTATTTTATATATATGTTCATTGCTTGCTTCTTTTTTATCACCTGAAGCATCAATGTATATTGCATATTTGTTTTTGCCAAATCTTTTTGCATTGTAAAGAGCATTGTCGGCTTTTGAGTAAAGTGTGTCAAAATCCATACCGTGCAATGGTGCAAAAGCAACACCGACGCTGACAGAAAGACTGTTTACATCTACTCCGGCAATAGTAATGGCAAGGCAGATGTCACACAGATTTCTGGCTGTTATGTTAAGATCGTCATAAGAGGTGATATCTTCGGCAAATACAAGAAGTTTGTCTCCAAAAAGTCTTCCTATGGTGACTGTATGTTCAAGAGCATTTATCTTTTGTGCTGTAGCCTGTAGGATGCGATTTTCTATATCATATCCAAATATATTGTTTATACTATTGAAACCGTCAAAATCAAGTATGTACAGTGCATGAAGACAACCGTTGAACTTGTTTTTCATGAAAAATTCGTTTACAGTTGTTTTGAAAGGAATCTTTGTGAATACATCTTCTGTACTGTTTGAAATGTTTTCATTATTCTTTCCAAGCTGTGAAGCAGTTTTCAGGTACATTACAAATATAACATCATCTGAAGGCAGATTTTTTATAAAATTTATGCTCATTTCTACCCATTGTGATTCGTCTTCATTATTTTCAAGACGATATTTTACGTTTATATTGTAATTGCCTCCGAGATATGCTTTCCATAAATTTTTGTGAAGGATCTGTTCTGAGATAAATTGTCTTTCTTCTATATGGATAAGCGATACAAGGTCATAAATAAAACAATTGTCGAAAAACATATGCGGTTCAAGAATATTGAAACTGTCATTATTATGTCGGAAAGATAATATTTTGTTCTGACTTAAATTTACCATACACATCATAAGCGTATCGGAATTTAACAGAGGTTCATACCATTCTTCGTGCATAAGCTGTTCTTCGGCCATTATTTTATCCGAGATATCTTCTATTGTACCGATAGCTTTTATCGGACATATACCTTCATTGTATACAGGAAATATATGAATTTGTGCCCAGAACGAACGTCCGGCAGGGGAGTTGAATCTGATAGCACATGATCCTTTTGGTGCTCCGTTTTTTACGCTGTAATACATTTTACAAAAATCTTCGCCAAAATTTTTCGGAATAAATCCTGCATCAATAATTGAATTAGGAATACCGGGGATAACAGTGCCTATATTAAGCCTTTTTGCAAATATTTCAGGGATAATTACCGTATCTTCCGAAAAGTCTATTTTAAAAGAAAATGCAGAATGAAGATTTATAAAATCGTTATAAAGTGATTCATATTTGTCAAGTTCATTTGAAAGTGCATTTGTGTGGCTTATATCGTATATTGTACAGACTATACCTGTATGGTATATGTTTCTGATTTTTGAACACTGTACACTTATAAGTATAGTTTCACCGTTATTTTTTACAGCACGACACTGGAAGTTTTCTTTATCGTCGCTTAGAACTGATTTTACAAAAAATTCGTAGTCATCAGGGTGGATTATATGTCTGCATATGTCATCAGAAAAAAGTTTTATTTTTTCTGATGAAAACATAAACATTTCACTGAATTTTTCATTTGAAAATATCATCGGCAGATTATTATTTTCAACTGAAATTCCCAGTACAGCATAATTTGTATTGTAAGTTACCGTATTAAGAAGTGACTGGATATCTTCAAGTTCACTCTCTATTTTTTTCTGCTCGGTTATATCGTTTCCTATTCCCATAAAATATTGTGTTCCTGATGGGGAAGACAGTTTTTTAAAGGAACAATTTATCCAGTGTATATTTTTTTCTTTGTCATATACTTTAAAAATGCATGAAGATACTGTATCTGAATTGATAGCATTTCTGACAGCGTGTATGATAAGCTGTGCATCATCGGGTGCGATTATATCCTTATAGGTAATGTTAAGAGCGGTGATCTCTTCTCGTGTATATCCGAGAGTATCAAGAAAGCTGTTATTAAAGTAATAAGGAAACCGTCCTTCGCGGTGAAATTTGAAAAGTATGGGTGGCATAGAAAGAAATATATCGTTTTGCTGTTTTATATTCATACTTTCATTCATATCAGTAAAAGCATGAATGATCCTTTCATATCCGTCATCTGTAAAGGTAAGGATAAGGGAACATCTTGTATAAAGTACAGAGCGATCACGCTTTATTATTCGTATATTGAAACTTTCAAAAGGATTTTGTTTTGAAAGTGATTTCTTTGCATTTGTGAATTTGCCAAGATCGTTTGGATGAATAAGCTGGCTCAGATCTTTTCCTGCTATTTCTGCCGGATTGTCGTATCCGGTGATTTCAGAAAATTTGCTGTTATACTCACAAGTTGTTTTGCCATTGCACGTGTCTGTTATATAAAATCCATCATCGTTATCGTTGTAGAATTTACTGGTTTTACCTGATGAATTTGAATACATTGTTGATTCCCCCCTATATTTTTATATTTGGCTATATAAGTCTATTATATATCATAATTATTGTAAAATCAATACTGAGCGAAAAAATAATTCATAAATAGTGCAAGATGACGATAAAATTATATTATGGTTTAAAGAAATAGTGTAAGCGGTTACTTATAAATTTAATGTATTCTGTGTGCAATATTGTTCGTGTATACTTGTAAAAAGTACGAATATTGCTTTGAGAACAAAATAATGATATAATTAATCGAAAAAAGTGTTACTTTTCAGTTCTAAATTACGTCTATATTATTGAAAAGCTTTTCTAAAACAATTAACAGGAGAAATGACATGGATGATAAATCTATAGTTGAACTATTCTGGCAACGTTCCGAGAGGGCAATCCCAGAAAGTCAGAACAAATACAATTCATATTGCACTTCAATAGCCTTCGGAATTCTCGGATCAAGAGAAGATGCAGAAGAATGTGTAAACGATACGTGGATGAGAGCATGGAACTCTATACCGGATAATCGTCCCAGCAAATTATCGGTTTTTCTCGGGAAAATAACACGTAATATTTCAATAGACAGATACAGAAAAAATACGTCTTTGAAAAATAACGGTGGTCAGTTTAGCGTTTGTCTTGATGAACTGGCAGAGTGTACAGGTAATGATGAAAATCTTACCGATGATATAGTGTGGAAGGATATTATCGATCGTTTTCTCGGAAGCCTGAAAAACTCATCCAGAGAGGTATTTATGTACAGATACTGGTATATGTTCTCCGTAGATGAGATAGCATGGCAGTGTGATATGACTAAGGGTGCCGTAAAAATGTCGTTGCAACGCACACGCAAAGCATTAAAAGATTTTTTAGAAAGAGAAGGGTTTACAATATGAAAAAGAATGAAAAGATACTTGATATGATAGGACAGGCAGATGAAAAATTCATACCGGAAGTAAAGAAAATGCAGGATAATAAAAAAGAGAAGAACGTTACTGACAAGATAAACAAAGAAGGTAGTGAGGATAAGAAAGCGAGTGTTATTGTTGTAAAAAATAGTAAGAGGAATAATTTTATAAAATGGTTTGCAGTATGTGGCGGAATATGCGCATCACTGGTGCTGATGATTCATCTTAGGAATAATAAACCGTCTGATATAAATAATGATTCTCCGGTAGCATCGATTTCGACAGTCACAACAGTTACAGAACCGGTGGTATCGCAGACCGAAACTAAGGTTTCTGAAACATCTACTACTGAAGTAACCAAAAAAGAGCTTACAATAACCAGAGGAACTTATATCAATTTTCTCTCTATGGACGGTGAAGTTACTGACAGTATTCTGTTAGAGAATGCAGCACCAACTGATTTTGCTTATTTTGATAATCAGGTTTGCTTTACAGATGAAAAAATGTACTACTTCATGAGAGGTGCATATAATTTGAATGGCGGAGGTCGTATTTATGAAGTAGATCGTAAGACTAGTGAATATACCCCAATTGAAGATGAACGCATCGGTGAAAATGACTTTCAGAAAATCACGTTTGATAAAGAAGGAAAGTTATATTATTTTTACTCTAAAAGTTTCTCAGATGAACACGAACCACTGAAAAAAAATTCGCATGTATGCGAAATTAACAGTGAGCTTGAATTAGTAAATGAGAGAAGTGTAAATGAAATATTCGGATACGAAGAGTTTAACCTTTGTGATGTTGTTTTTGATGAGGATAATATTATGTATTGTATGTATAAAATCAATGATGATTTTTATATTGGCAAAGCAAAACTTACAAGCGGTGAATTCTTAGGAAGTCAGTTAATAGCAAGCGGTGAATATTATAATTCAATAATTGATATTGATAGTTTTGGAAATATATTAACAGGCATGGTGAAATCAGTGGATAACGGTGCTGTCTATAGTATAGATTCATATGACACTGATACATTGACTATGCTCAGTCATAATGAATTTAGTGTCAGTCATAATGAATATGATGAGTATACAAGAAGTGGGTACGACGGTTTTACTCATGGCGCAGGTGGATACGATTTTATTCTTGTTAATGGGCGTACATTTAAAGGATATGATGCCGGTACCAACACCTTGACGGAATTATTTACAAAAGAGTTGTCAGAACGCGAAAAATCGTCAGCATATGGAAATTATCTGATGGCGATGGCATATGAAGATCAGCTGATAATATGTGAAAAATATCTTAAAGAAGGATAATTACCACAAAACAAATGACACCATAGAATTTTTACGTTCTGTGATGTCATTTGTTTTATATTATTTTGCTACAAAAGTAATTTTGTTTTCCTTTGCATATTTATCGGCTTCTGAACCTGATTTTCCGGATATTTTGAAGTTTTCCTGTAAAAGTTCATCGCTTTCTTCACCTGTTTCTTCATCAGAAGTATAAGTGTATCCGAGAGCAAATTTTCCGATTTTAGTCACTGATTCGGGGACGGCTATTTCCGATATGCCTGAGCAGTCATAGAAAGCATGGTCACCGAGTGAATCAAGTTTTTTCGGAAGAGTGATATCTGTAAGACCCGAACAGCCTGAAAATGCACTGTTGCATATTTCTGTAAGGCTTTCGGGAAGTTCAAGCTTTGTAAGGGAATATGCCTGGAAAAATGCAGATTCAGGAATAGATGACAAAGATGAAGGGATTTTTACTTCTGCTATACTGCTACAGCCTGCAAAACAACCCGTACCCATTTCTTTGAGAGATTCGGAGAGTGACATACTGTGGAGATTGTAACAGCTGTAAAATGCATATTCGCCTATTGTTTCAACTGATTTTCCCATTGTAAGTTCGTGCAGTGAGTAACATTCAAAAAAAGCATAACTGTCTATCTTCTTTACGCTGTCAGGAATAGCTACAGCCGAAAGTTTATCACAACAGGCAAAAGCGCCTTCGCAAATTGTTTCAAGTCCCTCGCTGAGAGTAAGCGATGTAAGGGAATAGCAGTTTGTAAAAGCTCCTGTTTCAAGGGTTTTTACAGAGGAAGGAATGTGTATGGAAGTTATGGAGTTGATATTATTTGTTTTATAAGCTTTTCCATCATCTTCAGTAGGTTTTTCAAAACCGTCAAAAGCTTTTTCACCTATTTTAGTTACTTTCTTTCCTTCTATAGTTTCAGGAATATTTACAGTAGTAGATGTACCTTTATAGCCGATGATCGTTATTTCTTCGCCTTCGGTTTTGTAGGCAAAGTCGGATTCGCTGTTAGGAACAACGTCTTTTTGAGTTACCTGTGAAGAATTATTTTCAGAAGAACTGTTTTCTTTGTCTTTTGAACAACCTGAAAAAGAAAACAACAGAAACTGTACGGCGGTTAAGAGTGCTATTATTTTTTTCATTTTAAATCTCTCCTTAAAAAATCAAAAGCCATCAGAATCGA
>SVNW01000009.1 GCA_015066745.1 Ruminococcus sp.
TCATAAAAGATTAGAACGATGGAGCGTCACTAATTGTCTTAAACGGCAAAAAGAGTTATTCGAACACTTTGGCGTACCGTTAACTATTGAAGAATTGTTGCATACCTAAAAAACCGAAGTTTCGTGCTTAATAAATATATTATACTTGTTTTTTATAAATTAATCAACACTTTTTTATAAAAATATTATATTTATAATTAATTTCATATATATATCACTTTTTAAAATTTATTTTGTGTATTTTACATATTTTATAAAATAAAATTAAAACACCTCTCCTTATATTCTATAGATAAATTCTCTGTATCTTGAACTTACAAAAAACGACACCTCTGTTCTTTTTAATATCACTTACAGTATAACATTTTTTGTTTACTTATCAAGCCGAATGTAAAGAAAAAGCAAGTAACCTAAAAAAACAGATTACTTGCCTTTTATTTTATTTATAAAACACAAAACTTATAAATAAATATCCCCAATGCAATATTTACAACTATAGCAAGTGGCACAAGAATAACAAACTTCATATGTTTTGTCTTGTGTCTGAACACCTGCATTCCTGCAAATGCACCTATGCCTCCGAAAATAAACGCTACTGCAATAAGTGAGCTTTCGCTTATACGCCATTTCCCTTTTTGCGCCTTTGATTTGTCAATTCCGTACATTGAAAACGCTATAATATTCATAAGAACTATTACAGCTATAAAACTTATAGTTTTAATCATTACAGGAGACCGTTTTTCTGCATAGCTGCTGTAAGTGTATTTTTCATAAGCATTGCTATAGTCATAGGACCTACACCGCCCGGAACAGGAGTTATGTAGCCTGCTTTTTCCGATACAGTCGCAAAATCAACGTCACCGCAAAGTTTTCCGTCAGGGAGTCTGTTGATACCTACGTCTATAACTACTGCACCTTCCTTGACCATATCAGCTGTTACAAAGTTTGGTCTGCCTACTGCTGCTACGAGAATATCAGCGTTACTGCATACTTCTTTAAGATTTGTTGTTTTTGAATGACATACTGTAACTGTACCGCTTCTATGGAGTAAAAGCATTGACATAGGCTTGCCTACGATGTTGCTTCTGCCGATAACAACACATGATTTACCTGAGATCTCTACACCTGTACTGTCGATAAGTTCCATGATACCTGCAGGTGTGCACGGCAGGAATGCGTATTCACCTATCATTATCTTTCCTACATTGAATGGGTGAAATGCGTCAACGTCTTTATCGGGTGTGATAGCGTTGATTATTGCATTTTCATCAATGTGTTTTGGTAATGGGAGCTGAACGAGTATACCGTTTACTTTTTCATCTTTGTTGAGTACATCAACCAGATCAAGAAGTTCCTGCTGTGTTGTTTCTTCGGGAAGTGCGTATTCGTATGAGTTGAAGCCTACTTCTTCGCAGGCTCTTTTCTTTGAGTTTACGTATACTCTTGATGCAGGGTTATCGCCTACGATCACTACTGCAAGACCTACTTCTATTCCTTTTTCCTTGAGTTCGAGAGCTTTTTCTCTTACTTCGCCTTTTACTTTGAGGGATACTGCTTTTCCGTCGATAATGTTTGCCATGGTATTAATTCTCCTTGTAAATGATATTTTTACAGGGCTTTGCGGTCGCCCTGTGACCTTCGCTGATGTAATTTTGTTTGGTTTTATAAGTGGCTCAGGTTTGTTTGCAGGGCTTTGCGGTCGCCCTGCACCTTCGCACTGATATACTTTGCTTTGGTTTTATAAATGACTTAGGTTTGTTTGCAGGGCTTTGCGGTCGCCCTGCACCTTCGCGCTGATATACTTTGCTTTGGTTTTATAAATGACTTAGGTTTGTTTGCAGGGCTTTGCGGTCGCCCTGCACCTTCGCGCTGATATACTTTGCTTTGGTTTTATAAGTGGCTTAGGTTGGTTTGCAGGGCTTTGCGGTTGCCTTGCACCTTCGCGCTACTTCTTTTTGGTAGTTAGTGATGCTTCGGTTTCTTCCATTAGTTCTTTGGATTCTTCTGTGTTTACATAAAGGGTGTAATCTTCGCCCATGCGTTTTACTTTTGAACCTATTACGAGAAGAAGTATAAGTGCTGTTATGGAGGAAACTATTGCGAGGAGTTGTGAAACTCTGATATTTCCGAACATAAGGCTGTCTGTTCTAAGACCTTCTATTACGCTTCTGCCTATGCCGTACCATAAAACGTATGTCAGAAATATCTGACCGTCAAATTTTCTGTGTTTTGAAATGATAAACAGTACAACAAATCCAAGCAGACACCAGATGGATTCATATAAGAAGCATGGGTGAACGGGTTTGTCGGCTGTCATTTCTATGATGTCTGAAGAAGATGATATTGAGCTGTTATGTTGTATGATCCAGTTCTGAATTCTTCCGCTTGTCATACCCCAGGGGAGATCTGTATTGTAACCAAATGCTTCGTGATTAAAAAAGTTTCCCCATCGGCCTATTCCCTGACCTATAAGGAATCCCATGCCTGCAAGGTCAAGAAGAGGGAGCATTTTTACTTTTTTTATTTTTGCCACGACAGCACCGACCAGAATTGCACCTATTATACCGCCGTATATCGCAAGACCGCCGTTTCGTATCATAAAGACTGATTTTATATCATCGGCATATTCTTCCCAGTTCATAAGTACAAAATAAGTTCTTGCACCTACTACACCGCCTATTATACCGCCTATTATGACATCGAACACTCTATCAGGGTGCAGACCGTATTTTTTCATCTGTGTGTTGCAGAAAATTATGGCCAGAAGCATTCCTGTAGCTATTATCACACCATACCATGCGACAGAGATACCAAAAACAGAAAATGCTTCACTTTTTACCGTAAGTTTATCTATCCCCAGTCCCGGAAAGGCTATTTCATTTTCGCCAAGATTAAGACTTGTCATAAAACTTTCCTCCAAAACTACTTTTCAACTATCGAAATAACGGATTTTTCTGAATCAAAACGTTCGATTATACACTTCATAACATCTTCGTATGTCATTTCTTTAAGTATCTTCATCGAATCAAATGGTGATACTCCTGCAAAATAAGTATTCAATATAACGGAACCTATTGATGTTACTCCGTTAAATTCCCTTATTACAGCACCATACATACTCTTTTTAACGTTTTCAAATATCTTTCTGTCTATGCCTTCAACCTTTACTCGTTCTACTTCTTCACATATACGTCTGTAGACCTCTCGTGAATGTTCGGATTCGCCACTGAACATGACTGAGAAAAATCCGTCTCCGCAAAATACTTCAGATGAAAATGTGGTATTTATAAGACCTTCTTCTGTCATACTTTTGTAGAGAACTGTTGAGGGATAAATAAGCGCAGTAGATGCTACAGTAGCTTCAAGCTCAGCCTTGTATCCGCTGTAACCACTGCCCGGTTCAGATTTGAAACCGATATTGAAAATCGGTATTCCGACAGACATTTTGCTTACCATTTCCTTTTGAAAAACTGTATCAGTTTCTTTCGGGAAAACTGTTTCCAGTCCGTTATCTTCACATATTTTGAGTTTTTCATCGGCTATTTTAAGAACTTCATCAGCTTTTACATTTCCGGCAATTATCAGAACCATGTTATTAAGATTGTAAAATGTGTTGTAGCACTTATAAAGAAGTTCTGCGTTTATCTTTGCAATACTTTCTATTGTTCCTGCTATATTTATACGTACAGGGTGGTTGTGATACAAACATTTGAGAGTATTAAAAAATACTACATTATCGGGATTGTCATCACACATATTTATTTCCTGTGCGATTATTCCCTGTTCTTTATCAACAGTTTCCTGTGTAAAATACGGTGACTGTACAAATTCGAGAAGTATTCTGAGAGACTCTTCATAATTTTCACTGCAATTAAATATATAACACGTTCTGTCAAATGACGTATATGCATTTGCAGAAGCCCCCGTCTTTGCATAAAGTTCAAAGACATCATTGTCTTCATTTTCAAAAAGTTTATGTTCAAGGAAATGAGCGATTCCTTCAGGAACGGTTGTATACTCTTTATCTGCCTTAGTTTTAAAACAGGTATTTACAGAACCGTATTTTGTTCCAAAAAGTGCGTCAACTGTAGAATAGCCTTCCATCTCGCATACAAATATATCAAGACCGCTCTTGTGTTTTACATATATGCACTCATTTTTTGTAAGTTCATCTTTTATTATCTGTCTATTCTCCATCTTCCTGACCACCTTCCATATTTGTTCTGTCAGCTTTCAGTGTATATACCGTATCAAGAACAAGAGTATTTGCTACTTCTATGATCTGTTCACGTGTTACGTTCATTATCTTTTCCATACCTTCTTCAAGAGATATTATCTCACCTGAACAATATCCTGAAAAATACCACGAAGCAAGCGAACCGGGGAAGTCAGAACGTGAACGCATATTATTTACGATAAACAGCTTTGTGTTATAAAATTCTTCATCAGTAAATTCGCCTTTTCTGATAGCTTCGATCTGTTCATCTACTGCTTTTACAAGTTTTTCGCAGTTATCATTTTCAACACCGCTGACTATATATACCGTACCTTTACTCTGTATATAACTGCTTGAACAATAATAACAAAGGCTTTGTTTTTCACGTACATTTACAAAAAGTTTTGAAAAAGCTGTTCCGCCTAAGATACGACTGAAAAGTCCGCAGGCATCAACATTTTCATGATGTGTCTTATACGCCATTACAACCTGCGCCTGCAACATTTCACATGATTCTTCCTTGTAAAGCACTTCAGGTTTTATAGGACTTGGTGTTCTCATGATTCCTTCAACCGGTTCTCTCTCTACCTGAGAAAAAGCCTTTTTAAATCTTTCCTTTACCGGAAATTCACCTGTAGGTGAAACATAATAAATCTCAACGTGTGAGGTCTTTATAAGCTTTTTATAAGCTTCATAAACTTCCTCCGACTTTATATTTTCAGCTGTTTCTATATCACCATAATGCGAAAATGCTGACGGTTCACCGACAAATATAGACTTACATGCCTGATTAAAAGCATAGTAACGCTTATTGTTCATCTCTGAGTTTATAATATCAATAAGCTCTTTTTTTCTGAGTCTGAACTCATCTTCATCAAATTTTCCGTCAGATACATTAGGGGAAAACAGACAATCTTCAAGTATATCAAGCAACTGTCCGAGTATATCATCATTATCAAGTGCAAACCTGTTATCTATACAACCTATTGTAAATTCAACTATCTGCGAATCTCCATATGTTACTATACCACTGCGAAGCGTTGAATCATAAAGTGCATTAAGCACATCTGACATTTCAAAATTTGTTTTTATCCTGCTGTTTGTGGAACTAAGCAACATGGACGCAAATGTATTTAGCGGAGCTTCCTTTTCTGAAAGCTTTGTAACAAACATTACCTTTACAACATTGGTCTTAAACTTTTTATCTATTATTTCTGTAAAAGATACTCCATCAAGTATTTCTTCACGTTTAACCGATATCTGCATAAACACCATCCTTTTTTTATTATCACTTTTCTATTATACCACACATCATTACAAATATCTAGTGGGTAACAGTGAAAGTTATTTACTAAAAAAATAATAAAGAGCCAATTTTACATGACTCTTTATTATCTATAATTCTTTAATTTTCTTCTGTCGGTTCTTCAGTAGGTTTCTCTACACCAAATGCATATTTTTCAAAATCTTCAAGACAAAGAGGTCGTGAAAAACAATAACCTTGTATTATCTTACTTCCTGTATCCTTGAGTGCTTCTTTCTGCCACTCATTTTCAACACCCTCTATTACTATCTTTTTCTTGAGATCTTTGAGGAATGATACAACACCTCTTACAAATTCCTTATTTTCAGGAACATCGATGTGATCTATGAGTGCCTTATCTATTTTTATTACATCAAAAGGCAATGTCTGAAGTGCAAGCATAGACGAATAACCTGAAGCAAAGTCGTCCATAAGTACTTTGAAACCTTTTTCTCTGAGCCTGTCAATAACTTCTCTGAGCCTGTTTTCATTATCTTCAAGCAAAGCACTTTCAGTTATTTCTATCTCAAGCAGACTCGGTGCGATATCATATCTCTTAACAAGCATATCAAAATAATCCACAACACCCGAATGAAAAATATTTACTCGTGATACATTGACTGAGATCGGTATCATATCATAACCTTTGTCCTTCCATTTTCTCAGGATACGACAGGATTCTTCCCAGACAAAACGATCAAGGTTTACTATAAATCCATTCTTTTCAAAAATCGGAATAAACTTTCCTGGTGATATAACTTCATTTGTATCAGGATTTTTCCATCTTACAAGAGATTCTGCACCTACAACCTCACCTGTATCTATGTTACACTTAGGCTGAAGCATGATAAAGAAGTGACCGCTGTCAAGAGCTATCTGTTTATGACTCTCAACAAATTTTTGTGTCTTATGGTTCTCATCAAACTTTTCGTTGTATATTGCATAAGTAACAAGCATATTGCCCTTTACAGTTTTAAGTGCAATACCGGCATGGTCGCAAACTATGCTTATATCATCATTTGCATCTTTTATATCGCATATTCCGAAATGTGCAACTATCTGCAGTCTCTGCTCACAACTCTTTATAAGACCCGATGCTTTCAGCACTCTGGTGATAAGTACATCTATCTCTGTATACGGTACATAGACAACAAATATATCATTTCCGAGATAACCAAATATCGCAGTTTCATCAAATGACATTTTCAATATTTTTGCAACCTTTATAAGTATCTCATCGCCGACACTCCAGTCATAGATATCATTTATAAAGCTGAAATTGTCAATATCTACACGTATGATAGCGTGACTGCTTTTCTTATCCTTTGAAACTGCTCTTTTTACCTTATTTGCAAATGCAGAACCATTATAATAATCCGTCTTCATATCATGTTCTGCCTGATATCTTAACTTTCTGATGATACCATTTATATCGTCAACAAGCATTCCGATTTCATCATTTGATGTAATCTCAAGTTCTTTTGCATAATCGCCTTTGGAAATATTCGAAATACTGTTACGAATGTCATTTATATGGTCTACCATCTTTTTAGTGAACATTCTTATACAGAAAACTATTATCAGTATGCTGATAATAGAGATACCAACTATCAGTATCGCAGTTATATAATACTGTGTAAAAATCTCTTTTACCGGAACTACATACAATAAAACTGTATTGCCAAGGATATCGATCTGCTTTGTATGAATTATATAATCTTCACCATTAAAAGTGGTTTTTGAATCATCTACATCATTACCTTTTACTGCATTTTCATGTTTCATTTTTAAAACTTCAAATGTTTTTTCATTATATCCTCTGTTATGATGTATTATTTCTCCGTCCTGCGAAATAAGCGCCCATACCTGCTCCTTAAAATTAGTTGCAAGATTGAAAACCCCCAGTACATAGTTGTCATCAAGCCCCAATACTATCTGACCTACTATGTCATTACCATAAACTATAGGAACAATATATGTAAACATATGTTTTTCTTTATTTTCTTCTTCTGACATAGGAGAAGCAATAAAGTACGGATCTTTTCTGCCTGATTTGCTTTCATCATACCAGTAAACATTTTTATCAAATTCAACTACTCCGCGTTTTCCGGCGTATATATTATCATCTATACTAAGAATATGTACATCTGAAAAGCAGTTAAGAACATACGATATTTCAAGAACAGCATCACACAAGACTTCTTTTCTGTCGTCTTCTGATAAACTTTCATCTGTGATAATCTCTGCAAGCTCGGATCTTCTCTTGAATATATTGGCTTTTCTCATTTCATTATCAATATTTGTATTTGCTGTAATAACTTTTCCTTCAGCCTGACTTTTCATAGACATCTTCAAAGCTTTACACGAAATATCAGTAGTTATAGATATACTTATAAAACATAAGACTGCCATAAGTATTGCAGAAGGTATCACACACAAAACAGTGAACTTATTCCCTATCTTTTTCACTTTTGCGTTTTTTTTCTTTTTATTTTTATCTTTGTTTTCCACCTCTACACGCCCCATCTATCATAAATTATTATGTTGTCGCCATTGTATTTTTCATATAAACTTATTATACCACTTTCTCCTTTACATTTCAAGTGTTTTAAACAATTTTATGCTTATATAATATGTTTTTTTGATTTTTTGCACAAACAAACTAAAAAAACAGGAGTAGTATTGAAATTCAACACTGCTCCTAAGCTACTGTCAATCAAAATATTTTGCATAACGAAAATCTATATGCTGTGCAAAAGCATCAAATATTATATCTTTTACATCATTTTTATAAGTGAGAAAATTATTTTTATAAAAAACAGGTATATAGCTGACATCTGATATAATATCCGATTCAACTTCATTGTAAATATCGGAATATCCTGCTTCTGAAGAACTAAATGCAGAGTCAAGCATAGTATATAACGTTTCTTTATTGGTTACGGATATTGTATCAACTACATTTTTCAGAAAATAATAAGGTGAATTGTCATCTGATGTAATCTCAACCAATGCCATGATATAATCACCACTGTCGAGTCGTTCATAATAACTGTCACTGTCTGCATAGTCAATTCCTATATAAATTCCCGGATCATCCTGCCAGTGAGTAATAACCTGAGTCATAAGACCATCATCATATTCGTTCTTCACGAGTATCTTTAACCCATCAGGATATAACGAATAAAGTTCATCAATATCACTTTCTGAAATCATATAATCCGAGCTTTCGGTTTCAAAAATATCACTAAAATCTCTTTTTGTAAAATTTTCATCCGAATAATTTACACTTTCAGGTACAATTCCATAAGCAACTTCAAAATTATCAGTGACTATCTCCTGCAACATAGCTCTGTCAAGGTTTACAGCCATTGATTTTTTTATATTATCACTTATTCCGCATGATTCATTAAATATTATTCCGACTGATCCGACCTGATATTTCTGAGTTTTATAGCCACCAAATGAAGATTTTTTCATTCTGTTTTCTGTTACTATACAGTCAGAATACTCTGATTCAAAATTTTCAACAACTTCATTTTTATCTCGTTCAATAACAAAAGTTATCATATAAGGATATATTCTGTCATATGCTGTATTATCATAGTTTCTTTTCATATAGATAAGATTATCATTTCCGTACGGGTCATATGACCACTGTGTCATATAAAAAGCTCCGTTTGATATTACAGATTCATCATCAAGTCCGTATCTTGCTTTTGTACCTTCAAAAAACTGTTTGTTGCACGGCATCGCAGGTGCTGTTGTAAGCAGATATAAAAATTCGGTACAGGGTCTGTCAAGTTCAAACACAAGTTCTGTATTGTTTATAGCATAAACTCCAAGCTGAGAATAATCTGTTACACCATCAATTATAGACCTGGCATTTTTAATAAAACTGAATTTTTCTTTATACGGAGATTGAGTAACAGGATTGTATATCCTCTTAAAAGCATACACAAAGTCATGAGCCGTTACTATTCCCTCTGTCCCGTCTTCACTATACCAGTGACAATCATCACGAAGTACAAAACTATATTTCAGACCATCATCGGAGATATCATACGAAACAGCAACATTACCTGCAAGATTTCCCTCATTGTCATATCTCATAAGCCCTGAAAACATATTTTTTATGATCATAAGCGAAGATTTGTCAGTGGCAAGCTGAGGATCGAGATTTTGGGGATTTCCATGCAATGTATATGTAAAAGAATATCCTGCTCCGTCTTTTTCCTCATCATTATTACAACTGATACAAGAAAATATCAGACTTAATATCAAAAGAATCAATAAACTTTTTTTACTTTTTTCTTTGCCAATCTTTTTCACGCTGATCCTTTCTTAACTAAAAATATTCCTCATTCCAACTAACTGCTTTATGCAGTTTCAGACTTTTTTTGCAATCTATCAGTCTCTGATTTGCACTGCCTCTGAACGCTTCATCAAGCGTCCGCTGTTCAAGTACAAATCTGCCGTCTATCAGTATATCTGTCAAAGAAAGAAGTTTCTTTATAAAAACATCATTCTCCGCTTTATCTAAGATCTGCTCAAATGTATATCCGGTATATGTTACAATATCAAGCCCCGCATCAACGGCAGCCTGTGCTATCTCGCAAAGTTGCTGAGGTTGGCAGAAAGGCTCACCGCCACTGAAAGTAACACCGTCAAGCAAAGGATTTTTTTTAAATTCATCTATAAGCTCTTCTGTATCTACTTTCTTACCACCGTTAATATCATGTGTCTGTGGATTGTGACATCCCTTACACTTGTGCGGACAGCCTTGTGTAAATATTACATAACGCAGACCCGGACCGTCTACTATTGAGTCATTTACAGTTCCCGAAATACGTATATCCATATTTATTTTTCTCCGGCATCATGCTTTACTCTGTCATTTACCTCTGCTTTTTTTGCATTGTTAAATCTGTCAACAGTTCCTACAAGATAACCTGTTATTCTTCTTATACGGTCAAATGCCTGAACGTGCTCTTCTTCACGTCTTCCGCACTTAGGACATACGTCGCCTATTATTCCTGTATAACCGCAGACAGGGTCACGGTCAACAGGGTGATTTATTGAACCATATCCTACGCCTGATTCTTTCATACATCTTACAACTTTTTCAAACGCAGAAAGATTTTTCAAAGGATCACCATCAAGTTCAACGTAACTGATGTGTCCTGCGTTTGTAAGCTTATGATAAGGAGCTTCGATTTTTATTTTTTCAAAAGCATTTATCTTATAATAAACAGGAACATGGAAAGAGTTTGTATAATATTCTCTGTCTGTTACACCCTTTATTATACCATACTTCTTAGCGTCCATCTTTACAAATCTTCCCGAAAGTCCTTCAGCAGGTGTAGCAAGAAGTGTAAAGTTAAGACCTGTACGTTTACTTTCTTCATCAAGTCTTTCACGCATACGTGTAACTATTTCCATACCGAGTTTTCTTGCATCCTCATCTTCACCATGATGTTTACCGGTAAGAGCAACAAGAGTTTCAGCAAGTCCGATAAATCCGACTGACATAGTACCATGTTTGAGAACTTCTCCGACAGTATCATTTTCATCAAGCTTTTCAGAATCGATCCATACACCCTGACCCATAAGGAAAGGATAGTTCTTCACTGTTTTCTGTGACTGTATTCCAAATCTGTGTACAAGCTGTTCCATGGCAAGTTCCATATATTCATCAAGTGAATCAAAAAATGCGCCTATATTTCTGTCAGCTTCTATAGCAAGACGCGGAAGGTTTATGGAAGTAAAGCTGAGATTTCCTCTGCCTGTAACTATTTCTCTTGATTTATCATAGGTGTTTCCTATAACTCTTGTACGACAACCCATATATGCAACTTCTGTATTATAGTCACCTTCTTTGTAATAAGGAAGATTAAACGGTGCATCTATAAATGAGAAGTTAGGGAAAAGTCTCTTTGCAGAAACTCTGCATGCAAGCTTGAAAAGGTCATAGTTTATATCTTCAGGATTGTAGTTTATACCTTCTTTTATCTTGAAGATGTGGATAGGGAAAATCGGAGTTTCGCCATTTCCAAGACCTGCTTCATTTGCAAGAAGAATATTTTCTATTACCATTCTTCCTTCAGGAGATGTATCAGTACCGTAGTTTATTGAACTAAACGGTGTCTGGGCACCTGCACGGCTGTTCATGGTATTGAGGTTATGGATAAGTGCTTCCATAGCCTGATAAGTTGCTCTGTTTGTTTCCTTAAAGCTTGCTTTTGCTGTAAAGTCCTGAATCTTATCAGCTGTTTCTTCATCTGCATACAAGAGAAGTTCCTTCTTTTCAGCTTCCTGATAACCATTATTATTTGCAAGTACAGGTTCAAGACCTGTCTTTTCTTTTACATCAGCAAGTATTTTCTTAGCAGTTTCTGCCGGATTTTCAACGTCTGTAAAGAGT
This sequence comes from Ruminococcus sp., assembly GCA_015066745.1. Classification (GTDB taxonomy): domain Bacteria; phylum Bacillota; class Clostridia; order Oscillospirales; family Ruminococcaceae; genus HUN007. Next base: position 11,944 of record SVNW01000009.1, read on the forward strand.
TCAAGACATCTTTCGATATTCTGTCTGTATCTGCTTATATAAGTCTTCTTTACACCGCCTGACATCGCATAGTCAAAGTTCGGAACACTCTGACCGCCATGCTGATCATTTTGATTTGACTGAATAGCTATACAGGCAAGTGCTGAATAACTTGATATGTCATTTGGCTCTCTTAAAAATCCATGACCTGTTGAAAAACCGTTTTTAAAGAGTTTTATAAGATCGATCTGACAGCAGGTTGTTGTAAGTGTAAGAAAGTCAAGGTCATGAATATGTATATATCCGTCAGCGTGTGCTTTGGCATGTCTTTCATCAAGTACATACATCTCATAAAATTCCTTTGCACTTACAGAACCATACTTTAGCATAGTTCCCATTGCAGTATCGCCGTCTATATTTGCATTTTCTCTTTTTATGTCACTGTCTTTGGCAGACTTAAAGGTAAGATCTCTGAAAACTTTCATAAGATTTGTTTTCATTTCTCTTGAACGTGTTCTTTCATAACGATACAAAATATATGCCTTAGCTGTCTGAGCATGTCCTTCGTTTATAAGTGTCTTTTCTACTACATCCTGTATCTGCTCAACTGTAGGAGTCTGACCTGCATACAGTTTTTCTGCTGTTTCACAGGCACGAAATGCTATCTGCATTGCTTCATCATAATTATGCCCGCCAATAGACTGAGCTGCTTTAAAAATAGCATTTGCTATTTTCTCAGCATTAAATGGTACCAATCTTCCATCTCTTTTTAATATCTGCTGTATCATTATAAACACTCTCCCGATTACACTTTTTTCAAAACATTACCGGACTTAAATCTTGTATCCGGCACAAGTGATTTTAAAACAATTTTTCCAGTGCTTTCTCTGCTTTTTTCGTATCACTTCCGACAACGAGATAAACATAATCGCCTTCTGTCTTTACCTTGCTTTCGCTAAGCTTATCATATTCAACCGGTGCGTAACTCTGAAGTACTTTTTTTCTTTCTTCGATTCTTCCATTCAAAGCATTTTGTATATTTTTAAGACTATCACTGTCAGCAGCCTTAACTACAATAACTTCATCGGCAAATGCAGGATTTCCGGCTGCCTGTGCTGCAAATTCTTCATACCAGCTTTCTTCGATGTCATAATTGAATTTTATGTATTCACCCTCAACTGATTCCATTTCTTCAAACTTAGCTCCGCTTTCAAGCGCAGCAGACAAAAGTTTCTGAGCTGAAACATCAGTTTTTTCATCTCCGCCACTACATGAACAAAACATCATTGCAGATGCTGCGAGTGCAATAAACCCTTTAAATAACTTTTTCATTTTTATATTTCCCTTTCTGTTAATTATTCAACCACATGGTTTAAAATATATTCTTTAAAAGTACTGTACAAATTTTTGGACATATGAACACCATCTGTAGATGACGATAAATGACCATTTGAATCTTTTATTCCCGGACAAACATCAAGATAATACCAGTTATTTCTTGATGCCATATCAAGAAGCTTACTGTTATAAGAATTTATATCAGAATTAAGATATTTTCCGCTTGCAACATCAGCTCTTGATTCTCTTTCGGCTGTTACCGGAGGAATGCCCATTATATATATATTGGCTGAGGGCAGAGATTTTTTTAAAGACAATACAAATTCTTCATACATTTCTATCATTGTATCTTTATCTGTCCACATAACGCCATTTGTACCCATCATTATATATACATTTTCCGGTGCAATAGATGCAACAGAACTTATATCTATATTTTCGTTTATATGAGCAAGACTAATCCCATTTTTAGCAAACACTCTTTTCTTATCAACAATTTCGTATCCGCCCAGTCCATTAATGTGAGAATCACCTAAAAAAGCACACTTTTCAAAATAATCATCACCGTACACCGAAGACTGCGGTACAGGACTGCTGTAATCATATCCTAAGGAAACGACCGGTGGTTCTGTAACAACAGGAATCGTAGTCTGCTCGGCAGTTGTTGCTGTAGTTGTTACTGTAGTGGTCTGAACAGTTGTAGTGGTAATCGCAGTTGTTGTAGTTACTGAAGATGTAGCTGAAACCGTTGTAGCAGAAGTTGATGTTTCAGCAGATGTTCCGGTTATAGTCGTTACTGAAGTCGCAACTGTTGTAACATCGCTATTTGTTGTGACACCGGTACTCTCTTTGCCTTTAGTAATTTCGGTTTCTTTTGGAGCTGTTGTTGTCACTGTTGTTATGTGCTCTATGCTTTTATCTGATTCTTCAACTGATATATCCTCTTTTTCCTTAGCAATATATGTATCCAGTTCACTACGTACCACACACGATATATAACTTCCGGCAAACACTACAGAAAGTACTGCAGCTGCTATCCTCATTTTCATATTATCCATTATATGTACACGATCCGCCTTTCAAACTATGCAGTATGAGTAAGAATATATTCGATAAACTCTCCATATACATCTTTTACAAAATGCATTCCGTCTGTTGTATCTTCGTCGGAAAGTTTTCCGTTACTGTCTTTAAGTGCAGTATTTACATCAACATAATATACTGATTTTTCATTTGCAAGTGCAAGAAGTTTTTCATTAAATACATCTATTTCTGTATTAAGTACACGACCTTTTTCTGCTGTTTCGATCTGTTCTTTCTTTGTTCCTACAGGAGTAAGGGAAATAATATAGATGTCAGTTTCTGGAAGTTTCTCCCTTATGCTGTCTATAAATGCTGAATACTCATCAATCATTTTTTTATTTCCGTTCTGAACATCATACCATGCCACACCATTCATTCCAAGCATAATATATACATTTTCAGGTTTGATCTGTTCAAGTGCATCAAGCACAAGAGTTTTTCCACGCAAAGGAGTTTCTACCTGTTCTGTTGCTACATTATCAAGTCTGAGTCCGATAGATGCCAGAACATTTTCAGGGGAAACAAACTTATATCCTGAAAGTCCTGATGTTATAGAATCGCCTACAAATACACTCTTTTCAAGATAAGAATCATCTTTTCTTTCACTCTGTGCAACAGGGTTTACAGCATCGCCTGGTACAACCGGAGATTGTACATCCGGTTCAGATGATGCTTCTTCGGATACTTTATTTTTATTTTCATCGGTAATTATAGACATTCCGGGATTTTTGTTATCCGGAACAGGCATATTTTCAATTGGTTTTGAACTTATATCAAACTTCAAAGCATATATAATAAAACTTATTAAAATACTTAAAATAAAAAACAACAATATAACAGATAATCTGAATGTATTTCTAAGTTGTTTTCTTTTTCTTGGTTTTCCCGGTCTTGCTTCTGCCATATTTTCTCTTCCTTCCTCTAATAAAAAAGCTTTACATTATCAATTCACAGCCATTAATCATTATACAACAAACATCAAAGTTTTTCAAGAGATTCACGATGCCATTATGTTCCTTAAAACGTCTAACTCACGTTATTCTCTAAAAAATTATATTTATAAATTTTTCTTTAAGGAAACAAAAGGATAATCAATCTGTAAAATACATACTGACTATCCTTCAATGCTATTTAAAAGAAAAATATTTTTTTCATTTACTATAATATATCTTTCAGGCGAGTTTAAGAACCATTGTCTTTGAAATTTCTTCTGTAACAGGTTTATTCCATACATATCCCTGTATGTAATCACAACCTATATCATTAAGAATTGACAGCTGTTCATCATCTTCAACACCTTCGGCAATTATCTCCATCTTCATAGTATGTCCCATTGAAATAATAGCACGGACAAATTCGTCAGCACCATCATCAAGAGCTATTCTGTCTATGAATGATTTGTCAATTTTAAGGAGCTGAACAGGTAACTTTGCAAGATAATTCAAAGAAGCATATCCTGTCCCGAAATCATCTATTGCAAGTGATATTCCCATATCACGAAGCTTATTAAGAACAACCACTGCATGTTCCACAGATGCAAGACATACTGACTCTGTAACTTCTATCTCAAGACATCTTGGCGGAAATCCTGTTTCTTCGAGAGCACGTCTGAGATCAGGAAGAAAACATTTGTCAAGCAGATGTGACGCTGAGATATTTATAGAAATAAGAATCTCTGAACCACATTTTTTTAACACTTCAGAAAAACTTTCCATTACATTTTTTATAACCCATTTGTCTATGTTAAGTATCATTCTGCTCTTTTCTGCGATGCTTATGAACTCACCGGGATACACAACACGTCCGTATCGGTTTATACGTATAAGTGATTCAAACCCTCGTAATTTTCTTGTACGTAAATCATACTGTGGCTGAAACATCATAAAAAAACTGTCGTTTTCCAGAGCATCTCTTACAAGCTGTTCCTGCTCATGGCTTATACGAAGTCTGTTCATCATGCCTTCTCTGTATTCTGTGATCTTAGCTTTACCAAGTTCTTTTGAATGATACATCGCTGTATCTGCACAACTAAGCAGAGTAGCATAATCACGTCCGTCATGCGGATAGAATGCCACACCGAAACTAGCTGTTACTCTGAACATCTGAAACGGTAATCCCAGATTTTCATTTGTCATTCCGGAAATATCATTTATATGCCTTATAACATCTTGTTTACTACCGGTTGCTGGAATGATAAGTGCAAATTCATCTCCGCCTATTCTCACAAGATAATCATCAGGTGACAACTTCTTTTTCAATTCTTCCGCTACAAATTTCAGAGCATCATCTCCGATATTGTGACCGGAAATATCATTTATCATCTTGAAGTCATCAAGATCAATAAATACAAGCGCAAACTCCTCATATTTTCTCATATATTCAATGATGACTTTCTGAAGAGCACGCATATTAGGCAAATCTGTCAATGCATCAGTATCAGCCTGAACCTGCAGTTTTTCGTTTATCTTTTCCATTTTGGTTATATATGAATACATAAAACACAGTGTAATAAAATTTACAATTACGACTGACATACCTGAAATCACCGTTGTCCGCCCATAACGTACAAGTGGCATACTCAGATGTATCATATGTATGGCACATAAAACTCCAGCCATATAAAAACCACGTTTTTTATATGCTACAACCATCCATAGAAGCTGAAGACAATTTATTGTTGTTATCAATCCACAGATAGAATTATAGTTGACCCCTGCAATCTGAATTTGCTTTGAGTCTATTACAGATGTTACTAAAAGAAGAATAAAGTATAAGCTAACATCAAATATCAAAATTAATCTATTAATTTTTGAAGAATTACTTACAGATATATACTTCATACAAACCATCCTTTATAATGTCTGCTCATTTGTCGTCCTTTACTCATGTACACAGACACCGACACGTCAAAAAGCAATCCTCACTTATATTGACTTATTCAAAATCGCTTTCAGCAAGTCTGGCAACCTTCATCATTATAGCACATTCAAGTCTCTTTTTCTGCAACTGACATGAAAGCTTGTGTGCATTATGAATATCACCGGCATACTGATAGTTATTGGCGTTACATCCGCCACTGCAATAAAACTTTGCCCAGCACTTCTTGCATTCCGGTTTTGTATAAATATTTGCATGAGCAAATTCATCTTTTATAGAAAGATCGAACGTACCTTCATCAAGATTTCCCATTTTAAATTTCTGTTCTCCGACAAACTGATGACAAGGATAAATATCACCATCTGGGGTAACAGCTACATATTCATTACCACAGCCACAGCCTCTTAAACGCTTTATAGCACAAGGTCCCTGATCAAGATCAAGCATAAAGTGGAAGAAATTGAACTTGTCTCCCTTTTTCTCTGCCTCAAGAATACGCAAAGCAAGATTTTCATATTCTTTGAATGTCTGTGGAAGATCGCCTTCTGTTATTGCATATGATTCACTTGGCTTACATACTACAGGTTCAACTGAGATCTGTTCAAATCCTGCCTCATAAAGACTGAATACGTCATCAGCAAAGTCAAGGTTATACTTTGTAAATGTACCTCTTACATAGTAATCCTTATCGCCTCTTGCATCTACAAGCTTTTTGAACTTCGGAGCTATTATATCATAGCTTCCTCCGCCGTCAACTCTCTTACGTACCTTGTCATTTACATTCTTTCTTCCGTCAAGTGAAAGAACTACATTTGACATTTCCTGATTTATAAACTCGGTGTTGCTGTCGTTGAGAAGTATACCGTTTGTAGTTATTGTAAATCTGAAGTTTTTTCCGCACTCTTTTTCACGCATACGTGCATACTTTACTATTTCTTTAACAACTTCAAAGTTCATAAGTGGCTCGCCACCAAAGAAGTCGAGTTCAAGATTTTCCCTGTCTGCAGACTGCTTGATAAGGAAATCAATAGCTTTCTTTCCTGTTTCAAGTGGCATAAGCTTTCTGCCTTCACCAAAATCACCTGTTGACGCAAAACAGTACTCACATCTGAGATTACAGTCATGTGCAATATGCAGACACATAGCCTTTACAGGAGATGCAACAGAATACTTTGCAAACTTTTCATAGTCATCTTCACTGAAAAGTATCTTTTCGTTGTAAAGCTCAACTATCTCATCATAACAACTTTCTATATCATCTTTTTCATAAAATTTCAAAAGTTTTTCAACAACATTTTCCGGACATTTTTCTGAAAAAGGAGGTTCAACATTATCAAGAAGATCATATGTCAGATCGTCTACAACATGTACACCGCCACTGTTTACATCAAGTACGATATTATATCCGGCAAGTTTATATTTATGTATCATCAAAATTTCAATCCTTCCATATTATAAAAACAAAAACGACATATAAAAAGGGACAACAATAAATTGTCCCTCTCTATCGATTCAGAAAAAATCAGAAATTATTTTGAGTTTTCGCACTTCTGATTAGCTACTGTACAAGATGTCTTACAAGCTGACTGACATGATGCCTGGCACTTACCGCATCCGCCCTTCTTAGCTGTTTCCTTAAGATTTGCCTTGTTTATAGTTCTGATATGTTTCATAATCTTCCATCCTCCAGAATAAATTTTTAACTCATAATTGATTATATCATATAAAACCGTATTTTTCAAGCCTTTTTCCTTGATAATAACAGCAACATCAAATATAACGTCATTTACAACAGTTAGACTATGATATTTATGAATTAATAGTGCATTTTAACAAATTTATCACACACTTATTATTCCTTTTAAGGAAGATAATACCCCTTCATGTACTCTTTTGTTTACACCGATAACTCCGCCGATTACACCATATATCATTCTTTTTCATTTAAATAAAGCTTTATTCTATTGTTTAAAATATCAATAAGATCATCTTCAACCAAGTAACTATCTGAAAAATAACGTTCCAATTCCTCTTTTATGATTTTGGTAATATTTGAATCCATATACATATTAAAATCAGAATTCATATACAAATCTTCAAAGTTCTCTTTTGATTTATTATTTTCATACAGTAAATCATATACAGGAAAACACTCAGACTGAGACTGACACTTCTCAGATAAAGCAACTTTTATAAATTCCCATGCCTCATTTTTGTTTTTAGAATTTTTAGATATCATCATTGAATATTCAGGCTTTATTGAAGAAATATATTCTCCGGATTTTAGACCTGATAAAATCATACTTTCCGGATCAACGCTACAAAAATTTTCTATACTATACAAAATATTTTTTTCTACAGTACATATATCTTTTTCAGCTGTTTTTTCTTTAAAATTTTCTTTAAGATATTTCAGACATTTAATTAAATTATCATTATTAAAATTAACTTCAGATGTATTAAAATCAATATACATATCAATATTTCTTATTATCATTTCAGATGCAAATTCTGAACAAGTAGTATTGCAGATAAATTCTTTTGTATTTTTATTTTCTACATACTCATCAAATCCATCATCAATATCTATACCGGCAATCACTTCTAATGCAAATTCAGAAAAAACAGAATACATTGCTCCATTAACTATTTGTCTTTCAAATATATTATCAAGATAATTTTCCTTGTTAAATGTCTTATCATTTTCCATATACAACAAAATATCTTCTGCTATATCTGAAATATCATATTTATAAATATCAAATTCATTATTACTTACTACTATATCGCATTTACCATCTCTCATAAGAGCATTTACATCTGCATTCTCATCAACTTGCAAAAGCGTTACCATTTCATCATCATGAGATTGGTTATATATTCTGACAGCGTTATTTAAAGATTCATAGTTAATATTTATTCCACATATTATAATATTTTCTTTTATCTCTGATTTTGATGGTTTAAAAATTGCAATATCACCCTCCAGGCTTGAAATATCGCTTAAAACACATATAAACTCATCTGACGATACTGAATATACTTCATCTGTAGGCTCTTGCGGAAAAATAGTGGTGTATTCATGCTTTTTCATATCGATTGTTATTAAACTCATATCTTCTTTATAAACAGAAAAATCACTTTTAATAATATCATTATTTTGACTAAGAACATATTTCTTCTTAGAACTTACATCATAAATACATTTTTCAGTATTACTTTCTCCAAATAAAAATACATCTCCAATATCATCTGAATAAATATCAGTATACGAAATATCATTATTTTCATCTTCTTCTATAAACACTTGCTCTGATACTGTCTTATCAGATATATTGATATCCTGAATGAAATATCTGCCATCTCCCGAAAATGAAAGAACTATTAATTTTTCATTGTATATAACAATATCTTTTATATACACACCAGATATATCAAAAAAATCATAAATCATATATTCAGAAGTTGTTTTATCAAACTCACAAATCTTATAGTTCTGAGAACTTGTAACAAATCCTTCCGAAACGCCTACTAAACCATAAAAACTATCTGATGCACTTATTATTTTTTTTACATCAAATATCTCATTATTTTCATAAACAAACTCCTCTGTTAAAGATAATGATTTATCATATCTGTTTATTACTACTTTATCATTAGCATAGCGCTTTTTTTCTATGACAAGATTTTCAAAATCCCCACCCAATACATCGTAGTCAAAATTTTCATCAAAAGAATAAATGTTATTTGAACAATTGTTTTGCATATCATACATTTTTATATCACTCGAAGTACAACACAATATACTTTTATTCTGATTTGCAGGATATAAAGATATACTTCCATTCTCTTCAAATTCGCATCTTGAAATAATTTGTCCTGTATTTGCATCAAATGTATTTATATATACATCATTCATTCCATCATCATTTTTTTCAACACTGCCAACTATTATCACATCTTCAGAAGAATTTTCTAACATAAGAGGTATATATCCGGGCATATCAGAAAATTCTTGCAGTGTATATATAAGCTTGTTTTCATGCGAATATCTGGATATTTTTATATTTTCATAAATATTTTCTTCATCAGAAATTGTTTGAATAGTATAATTTCCTTTTCTGTCGCAAAATGCATTTAATACCTTCTCGCCATCTTCTCCGGTCAAAATTATTTCAGAAATTTTTGAAAATTGATAATCATATATCATTAACAGATCTTCTTTTCCATTATTCACAAAGACACCAATACTATCTTCCATTCCTGAAACCGATATAACCGATATAGTCTTATCCAATCTCAATTTATTCTGTTGATGCCCATTAGTATCTGTAACACAAATATATGTGTTATCATCTTCACCACAATAAACTAAAATACATTTATCATCTACAACAATCATGTCGATAATATAACCAACAAAAAAATCCGGCTTATAAGATAACACTTCTCCGCTATTTACATTCAATATTTCATATTCGATCTTGTCATATACAGGATTAGATATTCCGGCAACATAATAACTTTCATCATCCGCTGTAATAGTGTGAATCAAATCAACATTATCCACGTTAATTGAATTATCATAAACTAATCTTATTTTCTCTGAAACATCTGTATAGTTTTTTGATCCTGTATCCCCATAATCATCAATCTTATCAGCATTACATGACACCAAAGACAAAATGATCATAATAATAAAAGTTATTTTCTCCATTTTATTTATCATTTATAAGCTTACTCTCCTCTCCAGATTAATAATCCTGCTACCTATTTTTTTTATGTCATCATCATGAGTAACCAATATGACTGTTTTGCCCTCATCATTTAAAGATCTCAATATATCAACTACCATAGATGCATTTTTTTTATCAAGTGAACCTGTTGGCTCGTCTGCAAGAATTATATCACACTTTTTCAATATAAGTCTTGCTAAAGCTACTCTTTGTTGTTCTCCGCCTGAAAGTTTATAAACTTTCTTATTCCCATAATTTTTTAAACCAACTCTGCAAAGTACATCATCAATTAACTGCCTGTCTTTTATTCCTTTTACAATTTTCAGATTTTCTTCAACTGTCTCCTCTTCAACCAAAGCAAAGTTCTGAAACAAAAATCCTACTTTATCTCTGAAATACTTAATCTTATTTTTCCGTCTGCCTATGTCAATACCATCAACTAATATACACCCTTTGTCTGCATTTTCAATAGCTCCGATCATATTAAGAAGCGTTGTTTTTCCACAACCGCTTTCTCCGTTAAAAACAATAAATTCACCATCTTTGATTGTTTCGCTAAAATTCTCAAAAATCATTTGACCATCAAAAGATTTATAAATTCCTTTTAACTCTATCATAACGCTCCACCTTTTAATATTTTCTGTATATTTGTATTTTCGATTTTAGTTATATTCACCATTATCACAATAATATCTGTCACAAGTAAACCACATGTCTCTATAATAAAAAAACTATAATTAATGTCCGGAAGCGAATTTGTAACAATTTTACAACTCACAATAACTGACAAAATTTTAGTGAATACAGAAAATAAAAAAATACCTAAATGTTTTTTTATAAGAGAATAACCATGTATTTTTAGCAGACTATATTTTAATGCATTTACACTATATTCTATCTTCACAATCGAAAATATTGTCAGGATATTGACTATTACAGTTAAAAAAGCTATCGCTGATATTCCTGCTAAAATCATTATTTCAGTACGTTTCCTTTCGTTAAAAGAATTAAGAATATTATCTTTATAACATCTGGAACTGTCATATGAAAATTCCTGAACTATTTTTTCAAACTTATCATCATCAAGTTGATATAAAATATTATCTTTTGCCATTGAACTTGTTCCGCAATATAGTGATGTTGTCAAACTAGAAGGATTTATAGTGTTATATACAACAATCGGATTCTTTTTAAAACCACATTTTAAAGTTTCAGTTACATCAAAGTATGCAACTTCTATATCAGTTTCATATGTAATTATATCATAAGTAAAATTAAAATCATTACCTTCTAACTCATAAATACGTTTTAAAACACTGTCTATAATATTTGTTTTCTCGACATCATCCGGAATACAGATATAAATATCTTCTTTTTTGTCTTTTCTTCTCAGCGGTTCTATATGCTCTGCAATATATCTATAAGAATTACTATTGGCATATATTATATCATCAGAAACCTTATTTAACATAACGGCTTTAGAATCTAAAAAATTTTCACGATATATTTTTTCATAAGTCATAATTCTTGTCTTATATGAAAAATCATTGATTTCCGGAAAACATTCAATTTTTATTGAATAATATCCGGGAAACTTACTTATTAATTTTTCAGCTTTAATTAAATCACTGAAGTTCTCTCCCATTACCATACAAAAAGATAACGTGATAGTGCAAAAAAGTGATATTCCAAACCACATTATATAATTAAAATTCAGAATTTTCCTATTACTTTGCGCTGAGTTTATTGCTATTTTAAAATCGGGATTAAGATATTTTAAATATATAATTGAATTCAATACACAAATAATAACCATCGAAATAATTATATACTTTATAGCAATAGTGATTGTTGATATCAAACTTACCACAAATGTGGCAATTAAAAACTCCACCAAAACAATTAAAATATCTTTCAATATATATTTCAAAGTTATGTTTATTGATGAATATCCAAGTGATATACTTATTACAACTTTTTTCAAATCTAACTTCATACAGTAGTATGTAAATGATAAAATTATACCTGAAATCAAACACCATATTCCAAATATTATCATATCATTATTTGTTTTTTCAGTATAACGAAAAACATCAAATTCATCATATATATAATCTTTTACATATCCTATTTGCTCTGATGAACATATCGGATAAAAAGTTATATACCCGGATGTTAATTTTGTATCATCAAGTGAGTAATATTTTATTTCACTTTCATAAAATAAAAGACTTTTAACTTTTTTATTTGGTATCTCAACTATTTTTTCTACTTTTTCCTGAATATCATCTGAACAAATGAATTTTATTTCTCTGTTAGTATTATCTTTTATTTGAGCATCACAAACGCATATTCCCAGATTATATTTTTCAGATAATTTTTTTATTTTTAACGAGAAATCATTATTATTTTTTACGATAAACTCAGGATAATATTCTATCAAAGTATTTTTCAAAAATCCTGATATACATATTTCGTTTGTAATGACTATCCCAAATAAAATCAAAAAAAATGATATAAGACATTTTATTTTTCTCATATACTTCTCCTGTATCTTTAAAATATTTTAATATACACAAAAAGCAACAGTTAAAAACTGATGCTTTTTTTAAGTTATATAGGATATTTTTTTAATTGCACTGATAATCAAAAAAATCTGTAAATACCTTGTAATTTTTACGTGCTTCATCTATACATTCATTATAAATCTGTTGTTCTTCAGGCGAATAAGTTACATCTGATAAAAGTTCAAGATTTTCATCAACTCTGATTTCTATAAGTCGAAATTCATTTGAATCATTAGAAAAAACTCTTATAAAAAGCTTATCCTTCTTAAAAATTTTAGGGTAACAAACTATATCAACGTTACGTCCGGTATCCAAAAAACCACCTGTTTCAGACATGATCATAGAATGACTCATTTGCAAACAGCCCCAAAATTTCAGATATTTTGGAGATTTCAAAAAAAATCCATATTCTCTGGTGTTTTCCGTATCAAATGAATAAGAATAACATTTACTACTCTCAGAATCGTCTAATACTATTTTGGGATTGTTCAAAATAGGCTTATATATACTTATATACATATAAAACCACATAATATTCACTACAACAAACACTGTTACAATAACAATCATCATTATAACTATACGTCTTAAAACCGGCATTTTTTTCATTCTCATAATACTCCTTTATAAAATACAATTACATTATAATTATACATTGTATTTCACTTCATGTCAACATCTCAAGCATTTAAATAATATAAACAATATATATATGTATATTATAACAACAAATCTATGACTTACACTCATCACACACTCATTATTCCTTTTAAGGAAGATAATACCCCTTCATGTACTCTTTTGTTTACACCGATAACTCCGCCGATACTTCCTGATATTATACACAGTAAAAATTTTAAAAAAACCGCAGTCTTTACAAACTCAAATGACAGTATAAGATTTATTACAAACATACATACACACACAATTGCTCCGCAAAGCCCGCCTGTTGCCATTCCTTTTTTTCTTGTAAAAAAGCCACCTGAAAATCCGGAAAAAAAAGCTCCCGAAAAAAGTACCAGACACGATATCAAAGCACATATTCTATCACTTACGTCTATAAACTGCATAATAAACGCTGTCGGGACAAGCAATACAAAAATAAACAGCAAACCGCATACTTCTGATATGGCTAATATCCTCAAAAATTTTTTTCTTTTATCATTCATAAAAAACACACCCCAATACAATTTAAAGTTCTACTCTAAAATTATATTGGGGTAAAAGAAGTTATATTACTTTAATAAAAAAACTTTTATTTCTTGTTTTTCTTTTCTTTGACAGGTTCCTGTGAATCAGAAGCTTTTGCTGTTGCAAGAGGTGAAGCAGCTTTTTGTGCAGCCTTTTCTGCCTGCATTCTTTCCTTAGCAGTGATATTTTCTCTTACAGCTGTCTTCTGAACACGAAGCTTACTTCTGTCACCGCCTGTTTCGATAACGATAGTATCTTCATTCTGACGTACTACTATCCCTATGATACCGCCTATAGTAACTATCTCGTCACCTATAGCAAGTGTCTCTCTCATTGCTTTGTCTTCTTTGTCACGTTTTTTCTGAGGTCTGATTATAAAAAGATAGAAAATCAGAATAACAGGTACAAATGTAATAAGCATAGAAACCATTGCATCTGCGCCACTCATAGTCTGTTGCTGAGCCTGCGCTGCCATCATAAAAACATTTTGATACATTAAAAAGCCTCCATCAAATAAATTTGGTAAAAAACACTATTTACCGGATATATACTTATCTATTGATGCCGCCGCTTTCTTACCTGCCCCCATAGCAAGAATAACAGTTGCAGCGCCTGTAACAGCGTCGCCTCCGGCATAAATGCCTTCTTTTGTTGTCATCATATCTTCATCAACTATAAGACAACCACGCTTGTTTGCTTCCAGACCGCTTGTAGTTCTTCTTATAAGAGGATTAGGAGATGTACCTATAGACATGATAACCGTATCAACTTCAACTTCAAACTCTGAACCTGCTACTTCGATCGGCGCTCTTCTTCCGCTCGCATCAGGTTCACCAAGTTCCATTCTGATACATTCTATAGATTTTACTCTGCCGTTCTCATCACCGTTTATTTTTGTAGGATTATTGAGGAGCATAAACTCTACGCCCTCTTCCTTAGCGTGATGAACTTCTTCTTTTCTTGCAGGAAGTTCATCTTCAGAACGTCTGTAAATTATATATACGTGTTCTGCACCCATTCTCATTGCACTTCTTGCTGCATCCATAGCAACGTTTCCGCCACCTACAACAGCAACGCTCTTTGATTTTATAACAGGTGTATCGTATTCTTCAAGATAACCTTTCATAAGGTTTATACGTGTAAGATATTCATTTGCAGAACATACACCTATAAGTGATTCGCCTTCTATCCCCATAAAATTCGGAAGTCCTGCACCTGAACCGATAAACATAGCCTCATAACCCATATCATAAATATCATCAAGTGAAAGAACCTTTCCTATAACCATATTGGTCATTATCTCAACGCCAAGTTCCCTGAGTGCGTTTACTTCTTTCTGAACTATATTTTTAGGAAGTCTGAACTCCGGTATTCCATACATCAGAACGCCACCTGCAACGTGAAATGCTTCGAATATTGTTACACTGTATCCCATACGTGCAAGATCTCCCGCACATGTAAGACCTGCAGGTCCTGCACCTATAACAGCAACTTTTCTTCCGTTTGACTGAGGTTTTGTTACCTTGACAGGTTCATTATTCATAACGAAATCTGCTACAAATCTTTCAAGTCTGCCTATAGCAACAGGTTCACCCTTTATTCCTCTTACGCATTTGCCCTCACACTGATTTTCCTGAGGACAAACTCGTCCGCATACTGCAGGAAGTGCATTTGTAGATTTTATTATTTCATAAGCAGCATGAAAATCTCCGGCTGCAACTTTTTCTATAAATTCAGGAATTCTTACGCTTACAGGACAACCTGTCACACAGGGCTTTGTCTTGCAGTTAAGGCATCTTCCTGCCTCTTTCATTGCCATTTCAGGTGTATATCCAAGTGTAACTTCATCAAAATTTCTTGCTCTTACTTTCGGATCCTGTTCAGGCATCTGTACTTTATTTAATGACATATCAGCCATTTCTTATAATCCTCCTAAAAATCAGCATCTATTTTAAATTATCTGCTTGTTTCATCATTCTGCAATCATGTTCATGTTCTCTGTATGTGGAATTTCTCTTCATAAGTTCATCAAAGTCAACAGCATGTCCGTCAAAATCAGGACCGTCAACACAGGCATACTTTATCTGACCGCCCACAGTAACACGACATCCTCCACACATACCTGTTCCGTCAATCATTATCGGATTTAAAGAAACCATAGTCTTTATATCATATTTTTTAGTAACATCACATACAAACTTCATCATAGGTACAGGTCCTATAGCTATTACTTCATCAAACTTTTCACCGCTCTGAATAAGTTCATCAAGCGCTGTAGTAACAAAACCTTTCTGACCATAAGAACCATCGTCTGTTGTAATAATAAATTTATTTGTAACTGCCTTAAACTCATCTTCAAGTATAACTATATCCTTGCTTCTGAAACCGGCAATAACAGTTACATCAATACCTCTGTTAAAAAGCCCTTTAGCCTGCGGATAAGCTATAGCACAGCCAACACCACCGCCGATAACACATACTTTCTTTGTATCTTCGCCTATATGGGTCGGTACACCAAGAGGACCGACAAAGTCAAGAATTGAATCATTTTCTTCTAAAGCTGCAAGCTGCTGTGTAGATTTTCCGACTACCTGGAATATTATAGTTACTGTTCCCTTATCCCTGTCATAATCGGCAATAGTAAGAGGTACTCTCTCACCAAATTCGTTTACTCTGAAAATGATAAACTGCCCCGGCTGAGCCTTTTTCGCTATAAACGGAGCTTCGATTTCCATTAAAATCACTGCTTCGTTCAGAACTTTCTTTTGAACGATTCTAAACATTTTAAAGATCTCTCCTTTTGTATTGGCTGATTGGTTTCAAGTTTGTTTAAGCCGTAAACGAACTAAAAATTTTACAAGCTTTACTTACCATTCTAACATAATTCAACTTAACTTGCAATACTTTTTTGAAAGTTTGCTCTTTATATCCTTCAAAAAACAGAGTTTCTTAAAATGTTACTATATTTTCTATCTATAATTCTGAAAATTTTCACGAATTTGCTGAACCTGTCCTGATGCCATAACCGCAGAACTCACTTCATCTTCAAAAGTAGATGAATAACTGTACAGGGCTATACCGTCAACTTCCGGATCATCTGTGCAATCTGTCACCTGTCTTGAAGTTACATCATCATTTATTATCCATTCATCTGCCCCTTTTCCTGCCCATTTGTCCTCTGTTCCGTTTTTGTATGTACACAAACCTATTATAAGAGCTGTATTACCGTCTGAGATACTTTTCCACCCGTCGAGTGTTTCTTCAAAAGGACATTCTGAATTTTCATATCCGTAATATATCTGAGGAACTATATAATCGCAATAACCACCCTCTGATAACCATTTTTCCACATCAGCGTATTGCTTTTCATAATCTGTTTCTATATTTCCCTGTGGACTTATTCCGAAAAGTATACCTTTATTTATTGACTTGACAGTATTATACAGTGACCTTACCAAAACATTTATATTTTCCCGTCTCCAGTCAGCAATATTATCTTTTCCCGATTTTTTAAACTCATCAGCGTCACTTACTTCCTGCGACGGATAAAAATAATCATCTATGTGTATCCCGTCAACATTATAGTTTCTAACTATTTCTTCTATTCCCCTGCACACAATATCAGCCGTATCACTGTATGACGGATCAAGATAATATCTGCCTTCATACTCAAATATAAAGTTCTCCTGAGCAACACATACACGTTCTATTTCCGATTTTGGCTGTGATGAGATCTCATCTTTTTTCATAAGACGCATCGGATTTATCCATGCATGAAAAGAAAGACCGCACGAATGTGCTTTATCTATCATGATCTGCAAAGGATCAAAGCTTTCATCGGTATAAAACTTCCCCTTACTGAAAATCTCTGATGGATAATATGCATCACCAAAAGCTCTGATCTGCACATATACAGTATTTATACCAAGTTCTGACGCATTTTCAAATCTCTCTGATATTATCTCTGAAAACTCCTCCTCGCTCTTCTGACTAAGTATATTTTCATAGTCCATATATGTAAACCACATTGCTTTCTGCTTATGAAAATTAAGAGGTCTGTAAAGTTCATTTCCGAATATGCCGTTCATTGATACTGCGTCAACACTCATCGGCTGTTTGCATGTACTTTCCTTTTCAGATCGGTTTACTGCCCATACCAAAGCAACTATCACAACACATAAACACACAACAAATTTTTTCAAATCTTATCATCTCCGTTTTTTTGTACATCTTACATCAATATATATTTATCTGTAAAAAAAATTATGCCCTCTGTTTTTCACAAAGAGCATAATTTTTTTATTTAACTGATTTTATTTTACGGCTTCTTTAAGAGCATCAACCATATCTGTCTTTTCCCATGCAACGTTAAGATCTTCACGTCCCATATGTCCATAAGCAGCAAGCTTTCTGTACTGAGGTTTTCTAAGGTCAAGCTTTTCGATTATAGCTGCAGGTCTGAGATCAAATACCTTTGAAACTGCTTCTGATATCTTTTCTTCTGATACCTTTCCTGTTCCGAATGTATCAACAAGAACTGATACAGGTTTTGCGACACCTATCGCATATGCAAGCTGTACTTCACACTTATCTGCAAGTCCTGCTGCTACAACATTCTTTGCAACATAACGTGCTGCGTATGCTGCTGAACGGTCAACCTTGGTCGGATCCTTTCCTGAGAATGCACCGCCGCCATGTCTTGAATATCCGCCATAAGTATCAACTATTATCTTTCTTCCTGTAAGACCACTGTCACCCTGAGGACCGCCTATTACAAATCTGCCTGTCGGATTGATATAGTATTTTGTATTTTCATCAAGAAGTTCTGCAGGAATTACAGGCTTTATTACAAATTCCATAACATCTTTTCTTACATCTTCAAGTGAAACAGCAGCCGAGTGCTGTGTAGAAATTACAACTGCATCCACTCTTACAGGCTTGTCTCCGTCATATTCAACTGTAACCTGTGATTTTCCGTCAGGTCTGAGATATACCAGTGTACCGTTCTTTCTTACTTCTGTAAGACGCATTGTAAGCTTGTGAGCAAGTGAGATAGGCATAGGCATAAGTTCTTTGGTTTCATTACAAGCGTAACCAAACATCATACCCTGGTCGCCTGCACCGATAGCATCTGCGTTGTTAGCACTTCCGTCTTTTGATTCAAGTGCTTCATTTACGCCCATTGC
This sequence comes from Ruminococcus sp., assembly GCA_015066745.1. Lineage (GTDB taxonomy): Bacteria > Bacillota > Clostridia > Oscillospirales > Ruminococcaceae > HUN007. Next base: position 30,901 of record SVNW01000009.1, read on the forward strand.
TATATCGCCTGACTGCTCGTCTATTGATGTGATAACAGAACATGTATTTCCGTCAAATCCGAATTTAGCTCTGTCATAACCGATATCATTTACAACATCACGTGCAATTTTCGGAATGTCAACATATGATTTTGTTGTGATTTCTCCCATGCAGAAAATCATACCTGTAGTAACAGTAGTTTCACAAGCAACTCTTGCTGTACTGTCCTTTTCAAGTATGGCATCAAGGATAGCGTCAGAGATCTGATCGCATATTTTATCCGGATGTCCCTCTGTTACAGATTCGGAAGTAAAAAACTTTCTCATTATAAATATCCTCCATATACATATATTTATTTGAAAATTATCGCTAAGTCTTATAAAAAAGAAAACGTCCGGAAATTTTTTTAAAATCTCCGAACGTATGAATTCATCACATGAATAAATTCCTCATCTTTCGGACTTTTTCCGCAGGATTTAGCACCTTCACCGGATATATGATCCGATCAGGTTGCCGGGCTTCAAAGGACCTGGTTCCTCCACCACTCTTGATAAGGCGATTCTATTTTCATGTATTATTTTATCATAGTAACTATAAGTTTGTCAAGGGATATTTTATTTTTTAATTTATGGAAAAACTCTGCTCATTCAAAACAGGTTCTGTCTGCTCCGGCGCTTCAGTAACACGATATTCATCAGGAACGCCAAGAGAATCTATATCTGTTTTTTCAGCAGAAACTTTTTCAATTTTCAGCAGTCCGTTCTGATTTTTCTTCATCGCTATTTCAATAACAGCAGCATTTTCCGAATGAACATATGTTCCGTCCCATTCTATTTCCTCAGGTGAAACATACAGTATCTTTACTTCACATGCATATTCGATCATTCCGTTACTTCCCCGTGATACAGAAGGTACTACTCTGCTTGTGTACAAAAGTCTGGCACCACGAAAATCCATATTTTCAATCTGAAGTTTTCTGTAATCTGAATCATATGAAAGTTCTTTCATCACAGAAGCATCATTTTCAAACAGAGCCGAAACATATGATACGGCGTTGTCAATAATCTCATTATACGTAGTATGCGTATTGCCAATATTAAGTATAGTTCCAAGATTGTTGATTTTCAGATCTAATTTCTGATCCTGTATCTTTTTGTTTAGCTCAAGGTAATACATTTTCATACCACCGTTACCTGTGATCCTTACTTTGTAAATATCATCGTTTTTTTCGAGCTGCATATAATTTTCAACTGAATTAATGGTTTGGTTTTCATATTTTTTGAAGCACTTGTCCCATTCTTCATCAATAAGAACTTCACCATCGGTATCAAGAATTATATATCCCGGTTCTTCATTGCCATTATCTATTTCACCGACAAGATATTCACCGTTTTTATTAACTATAGAACTGTATATAAAAGGAACTACAGTATTTTCATTTATATCTATGATACCATATCTTATTTTTTGATCATCGTATCTGGAAACTATAAATTTTTCAGCGCTTATACTATCGATATCACGCCATACTGCTTCTATCTTTATACGTCCCTGATTGTCCTTGACTCCATAAAAACCTTTTTCATTTTTAAAGCTGTATAAACCTTCATGAAGAATTTTTATAGTATTGGTTTCAGGTTCATCTTTCAGATGTGTTGTGTTTACATTAAAATAATACCTGAATATCATAGACAAAAATACTATAAGCACAAGTACAAGTACCGCAGATACAATGCGTATATTACGACTCAAAACTTACTGCTCCGGCAAATTTTTTCTTACATCTTCTTCAGTTTCCTGAACAAGATATACAGGACGGCGTTTACACTCCATATATGTCTTTGCGAGATACTGTCCAAGTATTCCGATAGTAAAAAGCTGAATACCACCTATGAGAAGAATAAGGCATACTATTGTGGGATAACCCGGTTCTGCTATACCGACTGTAAGCTTTTGAACAATGATAACTATTGCCATTATAAAAGCTATAAGACATGAGATCACACCGAGAAGAGAAGCAATTGCCAGAGGTGCAGTGGAAAAAGCAACTATACCCTCGATCGAGTATTTGAAGAGTCCCCAGAAAGACCACGCAGTTGTTCCTGCAGCACGTTCAACGTTTTTATACTCAATATACTTTACACGATATCCTACCCATGAAAAAATACCCTTTGAAAATCTGTTGTATTCTCTCATGGAAAGTATGGAATCAACCATCTGTCTTGTCATAAATCTGTAATCCTGTGCGCCGTCAACTATCTCAGTCTGTGAAATCTTATTCATTATAGAATAAAATTTTCTCGCAAACCAGCTTCTTATCTTTGATTCACCTTCACGACTAACACGTCTTGTAGTAGCACAATCATATTCACCACTTGAAACATATTCATACATCTGTGGCAAAAACTCAGGCGGATGCTGAAGGTCTGCGTCCATTACAACCACATAATCCCCCTTGGCTGCTTCAAGACCTGCAAACATACCTGCTTCTTTTCCAAAATTTCTTGTAAATGATATATATCTTATACGCTCGTCCATAGCTGCGTATTTTCTTAACCCCTGTAATGTAGCATCTTTTGAACCGTCATTTATGAAAATAACCTCATATGTCAGTTCACTGTGCTTCTCCATCATTTGTCCCATAACTTCTGTTATCTTATCATAAAACATTGGTAATACTTCCTGTTCATTATAACAAGGAACTACTATCGATAAAAGCTTCATTATTTACTCCTCCTTAGAGCTATATAAACACCTATATCTATCTTACTATAAATCGTGATTTTTTTCAAGATGAAATTTTTATTTTATCATTTTTTTAAAATAGTTTGCACAAACTAAAACATCCCCACAAAAGTCAAAGCTTTCATGGGGATACTGAGGAAACTATGGTTTGTAATAATATAAAAAAATATCAGCACATAATATCTTTGATATTTGCGTTTGAAATAATCATTCCTGCATTATTTTTTATCTGCTTATATTTTCCGAGCGGCAGGTGATATCTCATAATTCTTATAGCATCTGCATACTGAGGTGACGGAGCTATTGTTTCAGAAACATTTGCTGTAATATCAGTTTTAAGAACGTCCATAGCAACTTCAAGCTTGGTTCTTGTGCTGTCCTGAGTTGTGATGTCGTTTTTTCCGCCGACAATTTTTGTGATATCATTTGAGCCTATGATCTGAACAACATTTCTTGAAAGCAATTCGAGTGCATCTTTTCTGGTAGCTCTGTTTATTATAGCGTCACAACTAAGCTGCATAATAACACCGAGTGATGAGATTTTTTCGATCTGTTCCATTGTGTAAAATTCAAGATACTTTTCAATATGTGCAATAATCGGGCAAAGGTTTCTGGAAATAATTATCTTCTGGAGAGTTTCGAGAACGATTTCACTGTACTCCTGATAAGGCAAGGCCAGCATTATGTAATTAGTATCACCAACGCATAATTTACTTACACCTTTTGTGTCGAGCAACGATGTAGTAAACAGGACCTCTGAACCGAGTATTACTCTTGGAAGAGAAAGACCTTTAATTTTTTCTGAAAGAAGCTTATAGGCTTCTTCACGTTTTGCAAGAAATGAAGGAACATTGTCATCAACAGAATTGAAATATGGCGTAGCAACAACAGTTTTAATTTTAGCTTTATGCAGAATTTTTAAAATTTCAACTGACTTTTCTACTTCCGCTTCTAAATCTTCAGCGTCCATTCTGGGCAGAACACCTGAGTGAAAATCAACGTAACCATTCATAAATTGCACACCTCCTTAATAATTTAGACGTTTTAGACCTTACAATTAACCCTTACATATACTTAATATTTTAATTTATTTTATCGATTTTGTCAAGTTCGTGTTAAAGTAAATATAAGTTATTTCCACCTTTTTATTGCTTATTTTCCCTTGAATTATATCAAAAAACACGTTTTTTTAGTACAAAAAACATAATATTCAGCAAAATAAATTATGCATAAAAACAAATTTGCATAAATCAGGTTTATTAAACACTTTATTTTATTTTAAAGTAATTTTCATAAAAAACATCAAAAACAAGACAAATTTCTGAAAACATGATTTATCATCATAACTAAAAAAAGCAGAAAATGTAAGACTATAAAAGCCTCATTTTCTGCTTTAATTATTTTTATCCAGAAATATTTGAGCCTATGACTCTGTCATAAGTGAGAAGATCTATTTCTTCATCATTAGGAATAGCCGGATCATATGATGTTGAGTAAACAGGAAGCTGTTCCATTTTTTCGAGCATAGTCTGAACAAATGTATCTTTTGGAGCGCCTATAGTATCAAGTATGATATATGGAATATAGAATACTGAAAACTTTTCATCTGTGATATCTGAAAAATCTTCTCCGTAATTGCTCCACATGTAATATGACTGTTCAAAAACAACACTGCAGTTTGTACTGTCTATTCCAAGTTTCTCATAAACATTACTTTCATCATTTATAAATGACGGAAAATGATCGCCTACAATAAATAACAATGTCGGCTCATCAAGCTTCTCAAGATTGTTTAGAAGATCGTTTAAAGCATCTGAAGTTATCTTTACATTTTCAAGATAATTATCAAGTTCATTATCATGTATGCCTGTATTGTATGGCTGATGATTCTGCATTGTTGTAGTATGAACATACAATGGCTCTTCGGAATCTTCTATGAGTTTTTCAAGCTGATCGAATACTGTCTTGTCACTTATATAAGTACCGCTGTATTCAACAGGAACAGTCATATTGTGATCAAATATGAGTTCCTTGAATCCGAATGTAGGATATACTCTTTCTCTGCTATAGAAAAAGCTTCCGAAAGGATGAACATATGCTGTATTGTATCCCATATCGTTATAATATCTTATAATAGACGGCTGATCTCTCTGAGCCAGCATTCTCTGTGGCATACTCGGATCTTTAAGAGACTTTACAGGAAGCCCGAAAAGAAGTTCAAACTCTGTTCTTACTGTATAACTTGCAAATGTAGGAACTACAAGCTTACCCTTATGACCTTCCTTAGCCATTCTGTCAAATGCATAATAAGGTTCATCAGCTACATCAAGCTCATCAAACACTCTGAAATCAGCAAGTGCTTCTGACATAACAACTATAACATTTGGCTTTTTAAAATCACTGTCTGCTTTTGTAACTTCCTGTGCAAGACAATCATCTATAACATCTTCTGTATAGTTTTCAGGTTCTCTTAACTTATTTGCAATATTTTCACTTGCAGTCTGAACAAAGAAAGCAAGAAAACTGTTATTTTCAAACTTTTCATTGAGTAAAAATGCGTTATCTGACTCTGTAGTATCAATATCGAAGAATGAATAAACCGGAGTTGAAAAACCCGGAATGAAAAACAGTGATAAAACAGCTCCTGTACACGCTGCAGCCGGAGCAATACGTCTTGACATACTGAGTTTGACCTGAGGATTAAACCAGAATACAGCTATTATATACGCAAGAACTATAAGTGTGTATATCACCAGAATAGGAGTTATCTTTATATATGCAAAAGATGTAAGACTTTTAACACTCTTAAAAAGCTTCATATCGGTCATAATTAGGTGATTTCCGTTAGTACCGAACTTGAAAAGCTCTGTTATACTGAGCGCAAAATAAACAAATCCCTGTACTGCAACCGCACGCCATATCTTTTTGAACAAAAGACAAAGCACTGAAAATACTGCTGCCGAAACAATGATATTAAAAAACATTATTGACGGCTTATTTACAATAAACATTATAAGTTTGCTTGGATATTTTCCCTGGTTCAACTCTGCCATGAGTACAATGAATACAGGAAAAAGGAATGTAAGAAAAATATTTGTCATCTTATATTTTTCTGTGTTTTTTTCTCTTTTCTCATTGACTCTCCTGCAAAAACCGGTAAACTTTGAAAATTGTGATTTTAAAAAATTCATCGTTATCATTCCACCTTTGTTTACACCCATTACGTATTTTTGATTGTAATTTACATTATCTAATATATCACAATGTCTTAAAAATTTCAATAGAACTAATTTTTTTTGTTAATTCTTTTTTACAATGCATAACTTATAATATGCACATTTGTAGAGTTTATACAATCATTCCGCCATTTATGCCCAGAACCTGCCCTGTTATGTATGCAGCCTGTTCTGAAGCAAGATAAAATACAGCCTGAGCTACTTCATAAGGACTTCCTGTTCTGCCGACAGGTATTTCTTCACATATAGCATTTACCTCTTCTTTAGTGTAACAAGCTGTCATATCTGTTGAAATAAATCCCGGAGAAACACAATTAACAGTTATTCCGCTCGGTCCGACTTCTTTTGCAAGAGCTTTTGTAAATCCTATCACCGCTGCTTTTGAAGCTGAATAATGCACTTCACACGAAGCTCCCACCTGTCCCCACATAGATGACACATTTATTATCTTTCCGTATTTTCTGCGTAACATATGAGGAAGAACAAGTTTGGTGCAATTGAACGTGCCAAATATATTTACATCAAAAAGTCTTCTTGCATCTTCATCGGAAATACTGTCAAATGTGCCTGTCACTGATATTCCTGCATTATTGACAAGTACATCTATTTTTCCGTATTCGGAAATGATACTGTCTATCATTTTCTCTGTCTGAGCTATATCAGACACATCAGCCTGTATCAGATTTCCACCCGTTTTTGATGCTATCTGCTTAGCACGCTCATGATTTTTATTGTAATTTATAATAACATTATAACCATTATCCGCAAAAATTTCTGCTGTCGCCGCTCCTATACCTCTTGATGCTCCTGTAATAAGTACAGTTTTAACCAACCAAATCACTCCTTGAAAAAATACACTGTATATGATAAAATATATGTGGTTTTAATTTTTTTTATCTTTAATATTCTGAAAATGAAAGGAAAATCAAATATGTCTGATGAAAAAATCAAAAGAATAAATGAACTTGCCAAAAAATCAAAAACTCCCGAAGGTCTTACAGACGCAGAAAAAGAAGAACAGCGTCAGTTACGTGACGAATACCGTAAAAGCATTGTATCAAACCTCAGTATGCAACTTGAAAATTGCGTTATTGAAGATGCTGACGGAAACAGAAGAAAAGTTCAGAAAGTTAAATAACAACAACTTACCTCTGCTAAAAAAGCAGAGGTTTTTTTAAAACTCAGAAGAAAAAACATTTGGCATAAGTTCGCAGAACTTAAAAACTTTTATTTTTCCTTCTTTACACAGTATCACTTCAAAATCATCATCACAAAATTCACTCATGACCTGCAGACACGCACCACACGGAAAGCAAAAATCTTCGTCATATTTTTTAACGTCAGGTGCACCAACAACAGCGATTGCTTTAAATTTACGGTTTCCTTTTGAAACAGCCTTGAATATCGCTGTCCTCTCTGCACAGTTTGTAAGCGAATACGATAAATTTTCAATATTACATCCGGTAAAAACTTTACCGTCTTCACACAACAAAGCAGCACCTACCATAAACCCCGAATACTTTGCATATGCATTTTCTCTTGCTTTTACGGCTATATCAATAAGTTTTCGGTAATTCATTAATAATCCCCCGTTTCAATCTTTTCTGACTTTATGTAAAGTCAAACTTTACCATTATCATAATAACTATAAAGTACATTGTAATTTTTTAAATCATCAGCTTATTATCGCTTCGACCTGTTCTTCTGGCATTTCAACTTTTTTTGCAATCTGCTGTATATTGTACCCTTGAATGAAAAGCTTGAAAATAGTTCTTGTCTTCTCTATGCCTTCTTCTCGCCCTTCTTCTCGCCCTTCTTCCCTTGTCTCTCTGAGCGTTCTCTCTTCATCATATTCAGTAATACACATACGTTTCACCTCTGCTTTATTATTTGTAAGAAATGACTTTATTACAGAATTTTCAGGTAAATTGTCAAGTGCTTTATCTACCGCATCTTCAAGATTATCTGAATTTTTCTGATATACACGTACCCTGTCTATAAAATATGCATATTCCTCCAGTGGTTTACAAGCATCCATCAATTCTTTATTATGCCCATAATTTACATTTATCATGGTAACTGTAACTTCAATGTCAGATTTTGAGCTGAAAGAATCACTTAACTTCAATATTGTTTTATCTTCTTTTTCACTTGTTCCGTTATAAAAACAAATACATTTTGGAGTTGGAGCTTTTTGTTGTTTGGAACTATATTTCCGATACTCCAGACTTGTTTCTATAAATCTGCTATACACCATACCTGCATAAACCAAAAATCTCATCGGCATATTTGGATTAAAAGATGACTGCTGTTCGTAAAAACTCATTGTATCTGAAATTAAAAAAGATACATCATTTTTCATATTCATATATACAGCATCTTCAAGCGTTGTAAGTTTTATATCATCCGGGTTTGTATATTTTGAACCATTTACAGCATTATATAAGCTTAATGTCCACTCTTTATTTTCAGGATTTCCAAAAATAAATTTGAACAATCTGTCTTTGTATTCACGATTCATTCCCATATAAGCTGTATCATCACTTTTAATTTTTTCATATGTCATAAAATCACACTCCTGATAATAGTCATTTCTCCTTATTTTGATTTTAACACATTTATGTTATCTTTTCAATAAAAATCGTAAAAACAACTATATTATATGATTTTAATATACGGTTACAAAATTATCGAACTTAATTATTGCATATAAATCAACTTTATAGTATAATTAATAGAGTATATGCAGATAACAATTCTGTTAAAAAAATTTTTTTATACTATACACCGGAGGCATTTGTATATGTGCGGATATGCAGGTTTTACAAATTTTATAAGTGACGCCCAAAAAATAATAAAAGACATGACCGACAAAATAAAGCATCGTGGTCCTGATGATGAAGGATACTATGTTGATGATGATATCGCACTCGGACACAGAAGACTGAGTATTATTGATATAGACAGCGGTAAACAGCCGATGTATAACGAAGACAGTTCAATGGTTATTGTTTTTAACGGTGAAATATATAACTACAAATCAATCAGAGAAAAACTCATAGAAAAAGGTCATACTTTCAGAACAAATTCTGATACTGAAGTTCTCATTCACGGATATGAGCAGTATGGAACACATATCCTTGATATGCTCAGAGGTATGTTTTCCTTTGTAATATGGGATAAAAATAAAAAAGAACTTTTTGGTGCAAGGGACTTTTTCGGTATAAAACCGCTCTACTACGCTTCTATGAATGAAACTTTCATGTTTGGTTCGGAAATAAAAAGTTTTCTTTCGCACCCTCATTTTAAAAAACAGCTAAATCAGAGAGCTCTTGAAAATTATATGACATTTCAGTATTCGCCTGAAAACGAAACATTTTTTAAAAATGTATTCAAACTTCCGCCCGCTCACTATTTTATAAAAAACAGCAACGGATTTGTATGTGAGCGTTACTGGGAAATAAATTTTGAAAGTGATGAAGATACTGTTCTTTCGCAGTGGACTGAAAAAATATCAGATGTTATGAAAGACTCGGTTGAGGCTCATAAAATAAGTGATGTTGAAGTCGGAAGCTTTCTTTCGAGCGGAGTTGATTCAAGTTATGTTGCCGCTATTGCCGATGTAGACAAAACTTTTACAGTAGGATTTGGCAGTGATGAAAAATATAACGAAATAGGATGGGCAAAAAATTTTTCATCTGCTATAAGAAAACAAAATCACAGCAAAATAATTACACCCGAAGAATACTGGAGTAATTTTCCTAAGATACAATATCATATGGACGAACCCCTCGCTGACCCTTCGGCTGTTGCTCTTTATTTTGTATGCAATATAGCTTCACAAAAACTAAAAGTTGTTCTGTCAGGAGAAGGCGCTGACGAAATATTTGGCGGATATAACGTCTACAGTGAGCCTAACAGTACATTCTATGACAAATTTCCGATTAGTATAAGACGTGGTATAGGAAATCTCTGTAGCAGACTGCCTGCAAAGAGAGGGCTTAATTTCTTTGTACGAAAAGGAAAAACACTTGAAGAAAGATTTATCGGAAACGCATATATATTTACCCCCGAAGAAAGAAAATCCATTCTTAAAATAAGGACAGACGCACCTATGCCACAGGAAATAACAGCACCATTCTACAGCAAGGTAAAAAACAAAGATGATGTAACCAAAATGCAGTATCTTGACCTTCATATGTGGATGGCAGGCGATATTCTTCTCAAAGCCGATAAAATGAGCATGGCAAATTCCCTTGAACTGCGTGTTCCTTTTCTTGATAAGGAAGTAATGAAAGTCGCTTCAGGGATACCGACAAGGTACAGAGTGACCAGAAAAGAAGTAACCGACAGCAAAACTCCTTATATAACAAAATATGCAATGAGAACAGCGGCAAAAAAAGATACACCACCACAGACTGCTAAAACCGCTGCAAAGAAAAAACTCGGATTTCCTGTCCCTATCAGAGTATGGTTAAGAGAAGAAAAATATTATCAAATAGTAAAAGAAAAATTTACAAACAAAAATTCATCGCAGTTCTTCAATACAGAACTTCTTGTAAAATTGCTTGATGACCACAAAAATCAGATATGTGACAACAGCCGTAAAATATGGACTGTATTCACTTTTCTTATATGGTATGACATTTATTTTGACAATAATAGGGAGGTCTTAAAATGGCAAGCTTAGTAACTTACAAATATATCAAACAAAACCCGGCTATAATGACATATATCAGACGGGCTGACAAGGTGCTGGAAGCTATCGGTTATACAGAACATTCATTTGCTCATGTAGAAAGAGTAGCTCAGACTGCAAGTATGATACTTTCAGAACTTAATTATCCCGAAAGACAAGTCGAACTTGTAAAAATAGCCGGAATGATGCACGACATAGGAAATGTAATAAACAGGGCTGACCACGCACAGAGCGGTGCGGTAATGGCATTTCGCTTACTTGACAATCTCAGTATGCCTGCCGAAGAAATATGCTCGATAATCTCAGCTATAGGAAACCACGATGAAGGCACAGCCGCTCCTATTGATGAAATATCAGCAGCACTCATAATAGCTGACAAAACAGATGTAAGACGTTCAAGAGTAAGAAATCATGACCTTATTACTTTTGATATCCACGATCGTGTAAACTATGCTGTTGAAGAATCAAATGTATGCTTTAACGAAAACAAGACATCACTTATACTTGAACTGAAAATCGATACAAATATTTCATCTGTTATGGAATACTTTGAGATCTTCCTTCAAAGAATGATCCTCTGCAAAAAAGCAGCACAATTTTTCGGATTAAAATTTGAAATGATAATAAACGGAACAACTGTTCTGTAAATATAATAAAACGCCATTTTTTTAAAGGAGCTAAAAAAAATATGACTTCTGAATATCAACATCTGATTGATCTGAACGATTACCCGGTTTCATGGTGGAACAAACTTATAACACTCGGAAAAGATATCTATCGTTATCCCGAAAGATATAAGGGTGCTTGTAGCGGAAAGGTAATGGCAACACTTTTCTATGAGCCGTCAACACGTACACAGATGTCCTTCCAGACTGCAATGTTAAGACTCGGCGGTTCTCTCATCGGTTTTGACAATCCTTCCACTTCATCTGTATCAAAAGGTGAAAATCTCAAGGATACCACTAAGGTAGTAAGCAGTTACGCAGATATCATGGTAATACGCCACCCTGTTGAAGGTGCGGCAAAGGCTGCGGCAATTTCTGCTGAATGTCCTGTAATAAATGCAGGTGACGGCGGTCATCTTCACCCCACACAGACTCTTACCGATATGCTGACTCTTACACTTGAAAAAGGAACACTTGAAGGTCTTACAATAGGTCTTTGCGGTGACCTTATGAACGGAAGAACCGTACATTCACTCTGCAAAGCACTTTCATGCTATAAAAACAACAAGTTTGTCCTCATCTCTACAAAAGAACTGACACTTCCTTCATACATAAAGGATATACTCAACGTTCACAATTGTGAGTATACAGAGATCTCATCACTTGAAGATGCTATTTCCAAACTTGACGTACTTTATATGACAAGAATACAGCGTGAAAGATTTGCAAGTGAAGAAGAATATCTGGCTCAGAAAAATGTATATGTCCTTGACAAGCAGAAAATGAAAAATGCAAGAAAAGATCTCATAGTGATGCACCCTCTGCCAAGAGTTGACGAAATAGAGATCGATGTTGACGATGATGAACGTGCCCTCTACTTCAAACAGGCAAAATACGGCGTATATATCCGCATGGCGCTTATCTTAAAAATGCTTGAAAACAAAAATCCAAGCCCGGTTCTCAAAGGAACTACCCTCAAAGATATATGTTGCCACAATCCAAAATGCATATCAAACCGTGAGCTTTATCTCCCTAAGAGCTTTGTAAAATCAGGAGATATCGCAGAATGCGAATATTGTGATGAAAGAATTTTACTAAAATAACAAAAATCCGATGAGTTCTTTACGCTCATCGGATTTTATTTTTTAAATTAACATCAGGAATTTATTTTACCGTCAGATACTTCAACAATTCTTTTGCAGCTTTTAGCAACTTCAGGATCATGAGTAACGATTATTATTGTTTTTCCAAGTTCATTAAGCATAGAAAACAGCTTTATTATCTCTGCACTGTTTTCTGTATCAAGTGCACCTGTAGGTTCATCTGCAAAAATTACAGAAGGATCATTTACGATAGCTCTGGCAATCGCAACACGTTGTTTCTGACCACCGGACAAAAATTTTACAGGTTTATTTAACATAGAATGCATATCTACTTTTTTTAATGCTTCTTTGGCGAGTTCTTTTTTGTTGTTTTTCTTTTCAAGTGAAAGATTTAGCGGAAGAAGTACATTTTCAATAACGCTGAAATCTTCAATCAATGCAAAATCCTGCATAACAATACCTATCTTTTTATTTCTTATTTCGGCAAGTTTTTTTTCTGAAAAATCTTTTATAAGAGTATCGTCTATAAAGTATCTGCCATCTTCATAAGAATCTATACAAGCCATAACATGAAGTAATGTAGACTTTCCAGCACCGGACTTGCCTATTAAAGCAATCATTTCTCCATCTTCGACTTCAAGATTTACGCCTTCAAGTGCCGTAAACTCATTCACTTTACCTGCATTATATACTTTTTTTATATTTTCTAATTTTAACATCATTATCCTCCATGATTTGCTTTAAACACCTGAACAGGACTTGTTCTGTTTATTATTATTCGTAACATAATTGCTGATAAAATAAGGTTCAATCCAATAATAACAGTGATGATTAAATACGTATAAAAATTTATTGTAATAAAAAACATGTTATTTATATTTGTAGAATATAATATTTTTATTGCAATCACAACTAATATAACAGAAACTAACGATGTTATCAAAGTCCTTACAAGATTAAAATGCGTACATCTTCTCCATTGTGCACCGCACATATACATTATCGAATAATCACGTAACTGTTTTTTTACTGCTAAAACCGAATTACTTATTGTAGTTATAAAACATAACAATAATAGTGAAATTAATATCGGTACTAAAGTTGACAAATCTTTTCTCATCACCTTTTTACTCTGTGTTGATATATCTCTCATATCCTGAACTTTCAGACACCCAAGCGAATATAACTTTTCTTCATTCATAAGTATTTCTTCTTCTGTAATACTTTCATTATAACGTATAAGCGTCTGATATCCAAGTACTTTATAATAATCACCTTTTGATAAAATCATCATCGGTCTTTCTTCAAATTCATGATTATATGCATAATAAAAATCTTTATACGAATATTCACCGTTTTGCTTGCTTGTAAAATATCCGGGTATAGGTGTATTTTGTTTTAATATCCCTACTATTTTGTATTTACTTTCACCATAATCATCTATAATTGTAAGTTCATCTCCTACACTCAGATTATAATTATTTTGGGTTATAACAGCTTCGTTAACACTTTCTTTAGTAAGCCATCTTCCGGAACTTAATACAGGCTGATAATTTTCAAATATTTCATCATCATATGTTATAGTCGAAAACTCATACTCTTTACACGACGCATATGTCATATATGTTCCTACCATACTTTCTGATTTTATCAAACTTTCACTTACATACTGAGCAAAATCTTTACCAAAATCTATTCTGGACGAATCCCATACACAAAACGCACCCTTATTTTCAAAATAATTTTTAAAAGGATAATAATTTCTTATTCTTGCATTTACCGTCGATACTGCCAACACAGCAAGAACCATTATAACTGTAAGTTGTAGAACAAAACATATATTGATAAGCTTATTTTTTTTTATATCCGTAAAACATAATTTTAAAAACATCTCACTCACTCCCTGTCAGCATAGAATTTATAGGTTTGTTTACTTCTTTTACAATCGAAATCATTAAGATAATTATAAACAAAATGATATATAAAAAGAATATAAACAAATATACTTTCAGATTATAGGCTTGTGAGATGTATTCGAATATATTTGAAAAAATATTTTTAACAAATATCTCATATACACAAGTTGATAATATATATACAGGCATTGTTATTAATATACATTCAGCTATATACATAACTACTGCCTTACAAACCGAGCATCCACACATTCTGAATACTGCAAGTGATTTTTTTCTTTTTATCAGTATATATTTATATAATACAGTAAAATTTATTGCTGCTATCGCCGATATGAAAAATGATATCAATATAAGATTATTATTTATCATTATTTCCCCTGAATCAGACATTTCAAAATCATACTCTATAAGTCCGGTAGCTTTATTTACTATTTCTTTATATGCAGTTGATGTAAGTCCGTCATGTGGATATATATTCAATCCGATAATCTTTACATCATCATCTACAGTTGTCAGCGGTATTTCAGGTGATTCTTCGATAGATTTATATCCTATAATTTTATATTCTTTGCCATCTACTACAACCGTTTCTTCATCTTTTAACGCTCTTTTGGTTTCTTCGTTTATGTAATCTTTTATATCTCCGTCCGGAACCCCCATTATTACACGAGGCTGATCAGTTTCAATAAGTGCTACCATCGCTCCGCTACTGTATTCCTCATCAGTCATAAATCTGCCGCCAAGAAGAATACCATGTTTTTTCCCGTTTTCTATTACAGTTTCATTAGTAATGAATTTATCTCCATTCCTTCTGAAATGGAAAATAAACGGTTCTGTAAAAGGTTCTATTTTTCCATATGCAATAAATGATCTTATTTGTTCATCTGTCTTATCACTTAAAGAAAAAATATACTCACATAATTTCTTTTTATTAAGTTCATCCGTACCTTTCCCAATTATCTCCATTGGTATATATTCAAAATCTTTTTTCTCCTGTTGAGAATTATAAAATATACCATACGAAAAATTCATTACAAAAGCTGAAACAAAAACCGTAAGAACCGTAATCAAAAATATCATCTTATCATTTTTAACAAAAGATAACATATTCTTTAATATATACATGTTTTCCTCACTTTTATATTTTTTAGTATACAACACAAACCAGTACCCTTTTACGATACTGGTTTGCGTTATTAATTATCTTTCTGCGTAAACATTTGCCTCCGGAGCACTGTATGGCGAACTTGAAGTATACAAAGTTGCAGATGCTTTCGCATGTGAACCACCGGATATATTGGCAAAAATTGCAGTATCTCCGCCTGACTGAAGATATTTGCTGTCACCGGTATGATTTATATACTGCCATTCTGCATTTAAAACAGTTGCGTTACACACTGCGTACTTACGTGCACTGCCCCAATAAGTAACTTCTGAAGAGGAGCTGTTGCCATATGACACCGCTACAAGATGACACTGGTTACCTTCATAAATTTCAGCAGGAGCTGCTGCATTAGCAGAAAAAGTTACTGAACCTAAAACCGTAGCACAAGCCAATACTGACAAGATTCTTTTTTTCATTCTCATAATAGACATCCGTTTTTGTTTTTCTTAAACTTCCTTTTTAAATGAATTCATTTAATTTAACAATAAATATATTTATATTAATATTATATCAAAAAAAAAAAAAAAAAAATCAATATGCATATCAACTAATATTTAAACAAAAAAACTATTTAAAAGAACAACAATTCTTGTATAATATTAAAAATCCGATGAGTTTTTTACGCTCATCGGATTTTATTTTTTAATATTATTTAAATTAGTCCTTAGACATAAATCCGGCTGCCATATCCTTTACTTTTGACATATCCAGATCATCAGGGATCATATCCTTTAACTTTGACATATCCATATCTTTAAGCATTGACATATCAAAACCATCAGGGAGCATGTCCTTTATCTTTGACAAATCAAGCTTTGACAAATCAAAATCATCAGGGAGCATATCCTTTATCTTTGAAATATCAAGATCGTCTCCCTTGCCTTTGAGCATTCCTGCGATATCATTAAAATCCATTGATAATCACCTTTACCTTTCGGAGTAATTTTTAAATTTTAATTAATTATAACATATTTTCCGTCAAAAAACAAGGGATTTTTAGATTAATTATAAACTACATTTATATCTAAAAGGTCTGCATTCTTAAAATCATCTTTTGAGGCAATTGCATACATTATCCAGTTTCCGATATCACATGTATATGTTCCCGGCTTGTATACCTCAACATTCATTGTTACTTTTCCTTTCTGGTCAATCTCAAATGATGTGATGGTATCTCTGATACTGCCTGACTGGTAGTTGATTTTGGTATGCAGGAAGATAATATTATCTTCAAAAAAGTTCTCACTCTCATTTACTCTTGTTGCGAGTCCTTCAAGATATCCATCTGATTTTCCGGCATATTCATCAAATTTTTCTTTAGAATCAATTACCACACCTTCAAAACTGATTTCATTGATAGCCATACGAATTGATTCAAATTCAAACATATCTGCTGATATAACCTGATTTGAATTTGTATCATCAGCTTTTCCGAGCACAACATTTTCTTTGTTTATATACTGCTTAAAATGAGCCAAATCTGCAATATTTACCTTCCCATCGTACATCACATCTGCGAGAGCAACCTGTTCATCAGTAAAGTCCTGATCTCCTACCAGATGTAATGACAACAACGACAAATCTGTAAGATCACGAGCACCATCACCATTGATATCACCGTACATCAACTGCTGAGTTTTTGTTTCCTCTGCTTCTACCATAAACATATTTGCCACTGAAGCACACATAACACATGCACATACCACACCTATAACTTTTTTCAACATAATAAGTTCCTCCTTTAGAGCATTAAAAAATTTGTTTTCATAAATAATACTTTTCTTCTTTAAAAAAAGCTACAATATTTTTTATTTTCTCAAAAAAATATATAATAAGCATTTTCAGGCTTTTTTATATCCATAAAATCAGCCTTCATAAATAATACTTTTCTTCTTTTAAAAAAGCTACAATATTTTTTATTTTTTCAAAAAATATATAACAAGCATTTTCAGGCTTTTTTATATCCATAAAATCAACCTTCATAAATAATACTTTTCTTCCTTTAAAAAAGCTACAATATTTTTTAATTTTTTATTTATGATAGTAAAAAACCGATACCATAACTAATTATGATACCGGTTTTTTATATTTACAAATTAGCTTATTTTATATTATTTACAATAATCAGCTGAAAGATTATACAGTATTTTACCTGGGGTACTTGCTTGTTTATTGACACAATTTTTTATTTCGTTTATATCGCTATCTGTTATTTTTCCATCAAAATTTATATCTCCACAAGAAAGAATATTTATATCAATTGTTTTATTATTTTTATAATTTTTTAATGTAGTATAATCTGCTGAAGTAATCCTATGATCTTGATTTACATCTCCTATGAACTTATATATACAATCTTTCTGTCCACCATTGCCTGTTTTATCTTCCCAATATTTATCAAAATGAGTACAGTATATTGATTTTCTTATTAATTTTGCTATATCAGGATATGCACTACAAAGCGTTGATATACTTCCGCTTTTTGTTCGACTAACAAGATAATTATAGCACAATAACACTTTTTGAGCATGATCTTTCAATGAATCAAATTTAATATTGCTTTCTGGGAACAAACTTTTCAACTGTTCGTTTATTTTTGAAGTATTAGTCGATGTTCCGCTCATTAATTCAGAAAACACCTCAACGCCTTTTCCTTTATATTCTTTTTCCAAAAGTTTATATAAAGAAAGATATACATCAAAAGACAAATCATGAATATATCCTTCGTTTACATCTTCTTTATATATAAACCATGCATCATAAGAATTTAACGTTCTCACACCTTCAAGTAAATTTGAATTGCTATCATAAACCATATCTGAATAGAATATTTTTCCGTTATCATTATACAATGGAACATTTCTATATACAAATCCAACTTCTCTTGCTAAAAATGATCTCATATTTACTTCACTGTCATCTGCATTATGACAATAATTATTATCAAACTTATCATTTACATAGCAATGTGACAGTTCATGTGATACTCCAAAGAACAAAGATTGGTTTTTTACACTTTTCAAATACTGAGAAATAGCATTTGATGAATAGTTCATTTTTCTTATACCATCATCAAAAGAAACTCGTGTTGTACTCATATAATATGGATGATTTTTATCGTATACAATATACAATCCTTTTGCATCATAATTTGAAACTTGCTTATATGCGTTTGATAAAAAATGCATGCTTGAAATATTAAATATAAGATTACTTCTGTCAATATCATTATTCATATCAAAATCTTGCATATTATCTAAAAGTAAAGCAGTAATTTTAGGTCTATCTCCAACTTCTACTTTCACCCCTGATTTCTCCAACAATATTTCTGTAATCTCGACTGTTGTTTCTTTAGAAAGAGTATTGGTGTTTCTACCTAATCTTACCTGCAAACCACAATTTGTTCCAGATGAAATATCAACCAATGTTTCCAGATTTGCCTCATATAAGTTTGAACTTATTTTTTTTATCTCACCATTAAGAGCTGTCTTTTCATAGGCTTCTTTAAATCCGCTTGTACTTGGATTTCCACTATAATACCCCGCATATATCTTTTCTAATGCCTCTATATTACTACTTCTGGCTTTGATTTTTATCTTAGCTGATACTATATCTTCTGTAACAGGAAAATCTGTACTTCCATATGCTGTTGCATATCCACCGCTTTTAGCTGTTAATGATATCGATTTTTCTTTTACACTTACAACTGAGCCATTATCATCGCTCCAGTCTTTATGATACCAATTTAAAAAGTTAGTTTTGATTAAAGGTGTTTCAACCTTAAAAGAAATAATACTAACACTACCGCTTACAGAATCATCATTTTTACCAAATCTAATCTGATATAAATAATCACCAACAAAGTCCAGAGCAAAATCATATTCAATTATTGCATTATATACTCCATTATTTTCATACGATTCAACCACATTACCTAACTTGTAATGAAATTGATTATTACTATAATAGTCATTTTCATTTCCATTTGCATCAATACTTACAAATCCAGAATATATATGATTTAAATTTTCTTTTACATTACTCTGTGCTTTTATAGTTATTTTTATTTTATTGTTTTTAATGTTATTATTGTGAATAACTGTATTATAAGCAGTGACATATGATTTTTTTCCTGAAGCAATCTCCATTTTCAATAAATTATTATATCTCTCCACCTTATTATCAGTTGAATCACTCCACTTTTTCATGCCCCAATTATTTATATTTGAAGACTTATAACTAATCATCTTATCTTTTAATGCGGTTGTTGAAAATGAATCATAATCAAGTAATTTATATGTATTTTCTCCATATAAAACAGGGAAAAATTCAATACCCCTATCGTTGCACCATTTTTTTACATAATTGCTTTCACTATACACTTTTAATTTACTATTATCTAAACCATAAAAACTATTGTTAGCAATTGTTTTTACAGATAATGGAATGTAGATATAACCTAAAGGACATTCGCTAAAAGCATACGCCATTATATCTGTTACACCATCTACTAATGATACTGCACTTAATTTTGAACAATTATAAAAAGCGTTCTGTCCTATTTTCGTTATTTTATCTGTAAAAAAAACCTGTCTCAGATTAGACATATTACTTAAAGAATAATTACTTACAGCTGTAACATTATCCTCAAATTCAACTCTCCATATAATATCACTATAAATCTCCCATGGTCTTTGTGTATATGTAAGACTACTATAGTTACTCATATTCTTTTTTATCTTCAACACACCACTGTTTATAGACCAACTATCATTATCAACTGATATAGTATTTAAATTTACAATATCAGTACCACTTATACGCATTTCAGTTACATCAATCTGACCACTTACTCTGTCATTATTTTTTCCAAGTCTGATTTGCAAGAAAAAATTTCCGACAGATTTTATGTTTGTTGTTAA
Source organism: Ruminococcus sp. (assembly GCA_015066745.1). GTDB lineage: Bacteria > Bacillota > Clostridia > Oscillospirales > Ruminococcaceae > HUN007. The sequence continues at coordinate 51,335 of SVNW01000009.1, forward strand.
TTGCATTGTAGCATATGTATAGTCACCTGTAGTCTTTTTGTTTTTTACTGTAGCCTTATAATAATATATATCATCTTCTTTTTCTCCATTTTTTAAAACATATCCGCAATATATATGATCTAAAAGTGAAGACTTTGTTGTAACAACATCAAAAATCATTGTCATATTATTAGAAGATTTCTCGTTTCTATAAATGTCACCGCCATATGATGTTACATATGAATTATTGGCTTTTATTTGCATGAAGTTATCATAATTAATATTAACCTCACAGTCTCCGCCTTCATCTCCCCATAATTTTATACCCCATCCCTGAAAATCAGTATACGTTTCAATATCTGAAGCATATATATGATTGTGATTATTTTCAACCACAAAGTTAATTTCTTCAAACCAATTAAACATTAAAACAAATACCAAAAATAAAATAATTTTTTTAAAATTAATCTTTTTCATAAATTACTCCTTATATTTTTATAAATTTAACAACCAACTTATATATTATACTTATTCAATTATATTTTGTCAATAATGAGCTAAAAAATTATATTAAAAATTTTAAATACAATATCCAAAAAAATATATTAATTTCAACTAAAAATATATAATTAACAAAAAAATAAAACAGATTGACTGATTTTTACTACAAACAATCTGTTTTATTAAAATTATTATTTAATTTATTTCATCATCAAGATACTTTTCAACTATAAATTTAGGACGATTTTTAGTTTCAAGATATACCTTTCCGACATATTCACCTATAACACCTATTGCAAAAAGCTGTAATCCGCCTATGGTCCATATAGATAACATTGTTGATGTCCAGCCTGCCACTGTATGACCTGTAAAATGTCTTATCAAAGAATAAATAAGCATTATTATACTGATTGCAAAGATCGCTATTCCTAAAGCACTTATCCATTTAATAGGCTTCATAGACAATGATGTTATGCCTTCCCAGGCAAAAGCAAGCATTTTTTTCAAAGGATACTTTGATTCTCCTGCAAGTCGCTCACGACGTTCATAGTATACTGTATCACTTTTATACCCTATCATCGGAACTATTCCTCTTAAAAAGAGATTTACTTCTCCGAATTCCTCCAACCTGTTCAAAGCTCTGCTACTCATCAGACGATAATCCGCATGATTGAAAACAACATCTGCGCCCATTGCTTTCATAATCTTGTAAAAACTTTCTGCTGTAAACTTTTTAAAAAATGTATCTGTATCCCTTGCACTTCTGACACCGTAAACGACATCACAGCCTTCATCGTAACATTTTACCATTTCATCAATTGCATTTATATCGTCCTGCAAATCGGCGTCAAGAGAAATCGTAATATCACATTTATCCTTTACTGTCATAAGACCTGCCAGCAGTGCATTCTGATGCCCTCTGTTACGTGAAAGTTTTACCCCCTGAAAAATCTTATCTTCATTATGCAAAGAAGATATTATAGTCCATGTAGTATCTCTGGAACCATCATCTACAAAAACAATGCGACTATCAGAAGAAATAATATTTTTTTCAATCAGATCTTTCATTTTCTTTTTTAACTGTTTTGAAGTGTCCGCCAACACTTCCTGTTCATTATAACATGGAACTACCAGATAAAGTGTACTCATTTTAAACCTCCATTATTTCCAGAACGCAAATATATGCTCTGTTATATAGCACAAGCGGGCATATTCTTCCTGAGAAAACGTAAAATTAAAAATTTGAAAACCATTAACAAAAATAGCATATACAGACGACAACACCATAAATTTATAAAGCAAATCTTTTTTTGTTTTATCTTCAGAAGCAATATATAATGAGAATAATATTGCATAAGCACCTAATATTACCTGCCATGAGAAGTCAGCTGTATATCTTACAGCATAGCCACTTTCCCAAACTGAAAACAGTATTATCAACGGCATAACAACGCAAGGTATACCAACAATCAGCAAGCTCTTGATTTTGCTCTTTTTATCAGGAAGCTTGTCAAGTGCTTTTTTTGAAAGCAGATATCCAAATACCGGTAAAGCAAGAAATACTATACCTGACGTATTTCCACTATCCGAAAAATAATAACCATTTGCATCAAATCTTGAAAATTCTGTAGTTACAAAAGGATACTGAGGAATAAAAGAAGGTACTGCAAACAAATAATTAAAAACACCTATCATAACAAATATAAAATGGTACTGAGAATGTGTAAAATCATTTATAGTGAGCGAGTACTGTATTCCAAAATCCAAAGGCGAACCAAATCTCGCCATGTTGTACCACATTTGAAAGCCACCGAATACAACGTACGGTAATACCGCACAGAACGTATAAATAACCTTATTTACATGTTTTGGTTTTTTCTGACTTTCTGTTTCTATAACAGGTTCTTTTTTCAAAAATCCGTATATTATATAAATGCACGCACATATACAATAAACAGCCAGCGTCGGACGACACAATACAGCTATTGCAAGAAAAAGAGATGATAAAAATATCTTTACACAAGATACTTTTCCTTTTCCGATAACATTTGAACTAAACAGGAAAAATGTACCCATAGTTACAAACATAAAACCGCATGATATAGAAATTTCATAGAAAATATTTCTCGCAACAGAGAACCATATACCATTAGCACACATCAGTATAAGATGCCCTGCTATCGCCATTCCTGCAGGAATTGTACTATAATATTTTTTCAATATAACGTTGTAGGTCAACGTAAGAAATATTAAACCTACTATAGAAAAAAGCAAAATCGATATATGCGTAGAACAATAGTATCCTGTAATGAGATTGTATGGTAGATAAAAAAGTAAAACAGGTGCTACTCCGTAATAAGAATAATATTTTCCGTCATACAGCAGATGATCCCATTCATACTGTGCATTTGCAGTTCCTCTTTGACCCCAGTCATATGGATTTTCAACATTAAGAATAGATTCGTCCGGTTCCATCATCAGTGACAACTGTTTGTTTTTAAAAGCTTCTACAAGTTCCTCGGTGATCTGATTTCCGTAATTCAGTTTCATCTCACTTTTAAAAGTTTTATCATCACCCATTTTCTCATCAACTATACAAAATGCGATAAAACAGAACAATATTGTAGTAACAGCCAAATGCATACCACACAATTTTTTCTTTTTTTCAAAAGGTTCTTTGTATTCGGAAACCGATAACAGAGAATATGCAAACAACAAAATCACAAAGAACAGTAATACTCTTAAATATGATACCTCAAACGGAATAGGTTTGTTTATAATTATATCAGAAACTACTATTTTATGATTATCATCATAACCTGTAAACTTAATTCTAAAATCTCCGACATTCCCTGAAAATGCACAACTTATATATTTTGAAGAATCAATATCAGGCAAAACATCTGCTTTGGCAACATCATATCTGTACTCCTGATGTGTTTCATCACCCATATCAACAACTACCTTAGTTATTTCAGTATCATTTTCAAACAATATATTTGTACATATCGAACCTATTTTTTTATTTAAATCATTAAAAGTTACTACTACTTCATTTTTTCCGTCTATCAAAATACAGTTATTTTCAAGGTCTATATCTGCTACACCTATTTCAATATACGCATTTTCAAGATCAAGACATTCTTCCTTATAGTCCAGTAAAAACATCTGATACGACATAAAATTAAAAACTGTCAGTTCCAGAAAAGAAACAGCGAATAAAACCTTTGATACAGCCTTTAAAAGCTCACTGTTAAATTTACAATAAATTTTACTTATCAAAAATTCTGCAACAACAACAATTGTCATTAATTTATAAGCAGATTTGTATGTTTCTAAATCTGAAAACAACGAAATAATCAGCAAAATCAAAGTTACGATAAAAAGTATTGCATTTTTACTGATTTTTTTTCTTGGTTTATTTTCATTAACTGACGCATTCTCATTTTCAGTGACACTTTCAATACTTTCACCGATCTCATCAGGAATATTATTATCAGCAACAATGTCATTTATATTGTTATCAGAAATAACATCAGATATGTTATTATCAGTAACATCAGCAATATTGTTATAAGAAACATCAGGTATGTTATTATCAGTAACATCATCAGTATCGTTATAAGAAACATCAGGTATGTTATTATCAGTAACATCATCAATATTGTTATAAGAAACATCAGATATGTTATTATCAGTAACATCATCAGTATCGTTATCGACATTATCACCAGCTTTATTTGTTACTTTCATTGATTTTATGAAAACAACCGTTGATATCACCATCAATATCAACATTAAAATATACCATATTTTATCCACTTACAAGCACCTCTTAATATTTCAATTTAAAAAAACATACATACGTTTTATTATAACACACATTTTCAGTGATTACAATATATTTTAACTAAATTTAATATTATATCCCCTATTACACTATACCATTATTCACCACTTATCATGTTTTGTATTCAATATTTTTACAAAAAGGTTTTACTAAAACCTCCTATATACAATACTTTTTATCACGATAAAAAGCTACAAAAAATTTTAAAAAATTTTTCTCTACTCTATTTATTCGTATCAACTCCACAAAATGTGACACTTAATAAAAAATATTTTTTTCATATTGACTATTTTCGCTTTCTGAATTATTATAGTAGTATAAAAAATTTATGATAAAGGGGGATTTTTTTATGAATGCAGTACTTGCACCATTTTTTACAGCACTTTCCCTGTTTTCCTCCCAACCCTCAGACACTGACAGTCTGCCTGACGGCTTTCTTATGTACCATTCGTACTCGTCATACGAAGCCCGTGACAGCAGGCTCTATGTGTACAATACAGGGAACAGCGAAAAAATCTGTATAAACGACTGCGTTGAAAACATCTATAATCTCATGAACGGTGACTTCGGTTCCTCACCTTATGACATTGTTTTTATGGGAATGACCGCAAATAATGAAAATGCGGGCTGGGACATATTTCGCTTCAATATCATAACAAAAGAGCTTATAAATCTCACAAACCAGAGTGATCTGCGTGAAGAGGACGTAAAATTTTCACCATCAGGAAACAGCGTTGTTTTCAAAAGAGGAAAATGGAATCATCAGTATGACACCATGCAGTATGATATACATATATTAGACTTAAAAAGCGGTCAGATTTCTCAGATAACAGATGATATCCCGGAAGATTCCATGCCGTATTTTTCTGATGACGGCAACAAATTGTACTATATGAAAGGAACAGGAAAAGGAGCAGGGATATACAGTTATGATATTTCTTCAAAAAAAGAAACACCGATATATATTGACGAAACTGTCATGTCGTACTACCCTGTAGTATACAAAAATTTTCTCTTTTTTACCCGTCATGTATCAGAGGAAAATATGAACGACTGCATATACCGCATAGATACAGATACTATGAAAGCAGATATTATGGATTTTTGTACACCCGATACAAATTTTTCAGACCCTGCACCGATAGATGAAAACAACATTATATACAGTTCTACTACAAACGGCTCATACGACCTTTTTGTAAGACAGGATAATACCGTATCAGAACTAAGTATGCTAAATACACCTTTCCACGAACTTGGAGCGGTATTTTACAACGGACGTACCACACTTATAGAAAACTTTACTTCCATGATGCTTGCAAAAACAGATGACACTAAAGAATACTATGATATAAATTCAGACGGAATAATCAATATATCTGATTATTGTCTTATGAAAAATTATATATACTACTGAAAGAAGGATTGTAAAAATGATAAAGTATAACGAAAAAAACAGACTTTTCAAACTCTCTACCGCTGATATGACATACGCTATAAAGATAGCACCGGGAAATTATGTTGCACATGTCTACTTTGGCAAAGAAATCCCTGACGAAGACCTAACCTGGCTTCTCAGACTTGACGAAAACCCTTTCACACCCGAAACAAATGCACGTGATAAAGCAGTCTATATGGATACGCTTCCTTTTGAATATCCGTGTCTTGGTACAGGAGATTTTCGTGAACACGCATTTTCTGTTCTTGACAAGGACGGTATGTCAACTGTTGACCTCAGATACAAGTCACATATCATATATAACGGCAAACCGAAGCTAAAAGGCCTCCCTGCAACATTTGCCGATGAAAACAAGGCACAGACCCTTGAAATAACCTGTGTTGACGAATATTGCGGTATCGAAGTTGTCCTCATATACAGCGTAATAGAAAACTACAGCTCAGTAATCAGAAGTGTCCGCATAAAAAATAACAGCACAAACCCTGTAAACATAACAAGAGCAATGTCAATGGCACTGCAACTTGACTCTGACAAATATGATATGCATACTTTCTACGGTTCATGGGCAAGAGAAAGGCACTTGGAACGCTCAAAACTTCACCACGGAAAACAGAGCATAGACAGTTTAAGAGGTGAAAGCTCACATCAGCACAATCCGTTTTTTATGCTAGTCAGCCATACAGCCGATGAAAAGCAAGGGGAAGCATACGGTTTTTCACTTGTTTATTCGGGAAATTTCTTTGCGCAGGCAGAAGTTACACAGCACTCAAAAACAGGTGTAACTATGGGTATAAACTATGTTGATTTTAACTGGCTTCTTGAAGAAGGCGAAGAATTTCAGACTCCCGAAGTTGTGATGGTTTACTCCTCATCGGGTATAGGAAATATGTCACGTACATACCATGACCTTTACAGAAACCACCTTATCAGAAGCAAATTTAAAAATACACGCAGACCCGTACTTATAAACAACTGGGAAGCAACATACTTTGACTTTAACTATGAAAAACTCCTTAACATAGCCAGAGATGCCTCCGAACTCGGTATAGAAATGCTTGTTATGGACGACGGTTGGTTCGGACATCGTGACAGCGACAACTCTAGCCTCGGCGACTGGTTTGTTTATGAAAAGAAACTTTCACCGGGTCTTCCTCAGCTTGTATCAGAGGTAAACAAACTCGGACTCAAGTTCGGTATATGGTTTGAACCTGAAATGATCTCTCCTGACAGTGAACTCTATAAAAAACACCCCGAATGGGCAATACAGGTAAAAGGCAGACCGCTTACCCTCTGTCGTGAGCAGTATGTACTCGACTACTCACAAAAAGAAGTACGTGACTATATATACGAAATGCTCAGAAAAATACTGACAAGTGCAAATATCGAATATGTAAAATGGGACATGAACCGTCAGCTTACAGAAGCAGGTTCCTGTTTCCTCAGAGCAGACAGACAGCGTGAAATATGGCATCGCTATGTACTCGGCGTATATGAGATGATGGAACGCTTCACAACAGACTTCCCTGATATACTTCTTGAAAACTGTTCGGGAGGCGGTGCAAGATTTGACCCGGGTATGCTCTACTACAGCCCTCAGATATGGTGTTCTGACGATACTGACGCAATAGAAAGACTGAAAATACAGTACGGAACTTCCATGTGCTATCCGCCGTCTGCAATAGGCGCACACGTAAGCGATTGTCCAAACCATTCCTGCGGTCGTATCACACCTTTTGAAACACGAGGCCATGTAGCCATGAGCGGAACATTCGGCTATGAACTTGATACCACTCGCATATCGGAAAATGACAGACAGATGATAAAAGAACAGATAAAACAGTACAAAAAATACTGTCATCTCATCATTAACGGTGACCAGTACCGTTTGGGAAATGTATTTTCGGATATCTCATATGACGCATGGCTTTTTATATCAAAAGATAAGACACAGGCGCTTCTCACCTATGTACAGGTACTTGCCAAAGCTAATGAACGCAGTAAGCGCATAAAACTTGACGGACTAAATCCTGACTGGTACTATAAAAACGATGTAAATGACCTTGTTTTATCAGGTTCTGCACTTATGAACGGAGGTTTTAATTTTGAAAATCTCTGGGGTGATTTTAAGAGCAAACAGGTTTATTTTACAAGGGTAGAAAAATAAATATTTGTGCAAAACGTATTAAAAATGATATAAATTCGTGTATAAACTATACGAATTTATATTTTTTTGATAAAATACTATTGACTTTGTTTTGATTACATGGTATACTAACATCAATGAAGGAAATGAAACGTTTGAATAACGGCAAAGCTGCTGAAAGGTAGTGACGCAAAACTAAAGGGACTAAACTGAACGCAGTCTTAATAATGAACGTTTTTCTAAAGTTCAGCAAATGTCAGCCAGTTGCCTGCTTTCGTGTCCGTACTGTTGAAGAACGGGTGTACAACCGTTCGGTAGATACAGATACAGGTTTAAAACAGTTTCTCTTCACAGCAAAAATGTTTTAATGAGGTTATGAGCTCAGACTTTACATGAAAGTTTACGGTTTGTTTCCCCGAACGTTATGTCGTGGATGTTTCGAATCCTTTTTAAAATAATTTTCATTTGTCGCTAGTTTGACTATGACAGGATGGAGAGAATCCGGTTTATCTTCACAAATTTTTATTTACCGAAGAATAAGTCGGGTTCGGCTAAGGACCATCAAAAAAATCAATTCAAATTCCATTTAAAATCAAAAATTTTCCTTTCAAATTGACACAAACTTAATATTAATCAATTCCATTACAAACTTTTAAAAAATACTTTAATCTAAAAATTCTACTTTCATTTTTAATTTTCCTAATATTATTTACCTGAAAAAAATAATGCAGACGGCTACGGATATTCCGTATGTCGTCTGTATTATTTTTATTGACTTTTACGCTGTTATATGATAAAATTATAGCAGATTTATGTAAAGGAGCGATTGCTTGAATATTCCATTATTGCTTACGCCCGCTTTTAAGGACTATATATGGGGCGGTACAAAGCTTCGTGACATTTTCAATAAAAAATGTAACTACGAAAAGATAGCAGAAAGCTGGGAGCTATCCTGTCACAAAGATGGAAACTCCATAATTTCAAACGGCGAAGATGCAGGAAAAACACTTTCACAGTATATTGAAAAGTACGGAAAATCAGTACTTGGTACCAACTGCGAACGATTTGAAAACTTTCCTGTCCTCATAAAACTAATCGACGCAAGAGATAATCTTTCTGTACAGGTTCACCCCGATAACGAATATGCTCTTCGTGTTGAAGGTGAATACGGTAAAACTGAAATGTGGTATATTGTTGATTGTGAAGAAGATGCTTCACTTTTGTATGGTTTTAAAAAAGAAATCTCAAAAGAAGAATTTTCTCAGCGTATAAAAAACAACACTTTACTTGAAGTTACAAACAGCGTAAAAGTTAAAAAAGGTGATGTATTTTTTATAGAATCAGGAACGCTTCATGCGATAGGAAAAGGTATCCTGATTGCAGAAATACAGCAAAACTCAAACACAACTTATCGTATATATGACTATAACAGAAAAGACAAGGACGGAAAGAGCCGTGAACTTCACATTGACAAAGCCTGCGAAGTAACAACTCTCTCTCCTGCTGCACCACCTGTAAATAACGAATTTACTGAATATAAAGGATATCGCACAAAACAACTTTCATCATGCGAATACTTTACAACAGATATTGTTGAAACTGAAAGCTATGCATCGTTTTGTGTTTTGGAAAGTTCTTTTGAACATATACTGATACTTGACGGTAACTGCGTACTCGGAAGTGACCAGTACAAAGATATGCGTCTTGAAAAAGGCGACAGTGTATTTTTACCTGCAGGATACGGTGATTTTTATATCGATGGAAAATGCACATTTATAAAAACAAAAATCTGATTTTTTACAAATAAAAAATTTTTTTGGAGGTATTTTTATTATGAAATATTATGTTGGAATTGACCTTGGCGGTACAAACATCTCAGCGGGTGTAGTAAACGAAAACTACGAAATAATAGCAAAGGCTTCTACAAAAACTAACTGTCCGAGACCTGCAAGTGAAATAGCAGAAGATATGGCAAAGACAGCTATAGAAGCAGTTAAAAAAGCTGAACTCTCTATGAATGACATTGAATGGATCGGCATAGGTACTCCGGGTATCGCTGATAATGCAAACGGTAAGATCGTTTATTCAAACAATCTTGGTTTTAACGATGTTCCTGTTGCAGACTACATTCACAAGCTTATTGACAAACCTGTATTTATCGAAAACGATGCAAATGCAGCTGCATACGGTGAATTTGTAGCCGGTGCTGCAAAGGGTGCTGTAAACGCTGTATGTATCACACTTGGAACAGGTGTAGGCGGTGGAATTATAATCGACGGAAAAATATACTCAGGTTCAAACATGGCAGGTGCAGAACTCGGCCACACAATAATCGAGATGGACGGTCCACAGTGTACATGCGGACGTAAAGGCTGTTTTGAAGTTTATTCATCAGCTACAGGTCTTATCCGTATGACAAAGGAAGCAATGGAAACTGATAAAAACAGCATCATGTGGAAAATATCTGCTGAAAGAAATAATAAGATAACTGCAAGAACATCATTTGACGCTATGCGTTCAGGCGATAAGACAGCTACAGAAGTAGTAAACAAATATATCAAATATCTCGCAGCAGGTATCACAAACATAATAAACATATTCCAGCCTGATGTTCTCTGTATCGGTGGCGGTGTATGCAACGAAGGCGATCCGCTTCTTCTCCCTGTAAAAGACCTTGTAAAGAAAGAAGTTTACACAAGAACACTTGATAAAAATACTGAAATAGTGATCGCAAAACTCGGAAATGATGCCGGAATAATCGGTGCTGCATTCCTTGGAAACGCTTTGAGCAAATAATAATAAACTAAAAATAACTCAAAAAAATATCCTGCCTGATTTAAAATAAGGCAGGATATTTTTTCAGGCTACTTTTTTTAAAGTAGCCTGATTTTTTATTTTAAATGAAAAAATTTTAAGAAAACTCGTTATTATTTTCCTCTGCGCTGACTTCTCATTTCAGCAGGAGTAAATCCTCTGTCTTTAAGATCTTTATAGAATTTTGCATCTATCTTTGCAAGTTTCTTTGCTTCTCTTGCTGACAAAACTCTCTTTGAAGATGTACTTGTAAGATCGTTTACCGGAGGTTTACTGTAAAGTGCCTTACTTGAAGAAGGAACATAAGCAATAAAGTCCGGAATGATTTCTTCCTTCTCAGCCTTTGCTACTTCTTCAGGTGTCTTTATTCCTTCAGCGCCAAGCTGTCTTAATGCTTCTTCTATTGAGTCAATAGTTCCATGCTGTGCAGAATTAAATATAGATACAGGTTTTACGCTGTTATTTGAAGGTGCTGTAGCAAATGAATTTTGCTGTTGTACAGGATTTACAAATGACTGAGGCTGAACCTGCGGTTTTACTGTATTGATAAATCCATTCTGCATTGGCTGTGCTGACTGTGGTGTTACAGTGCCATATCCATTTTGCACCGGCTGTACAGGTGGTGTTACTGTACCATATCCGTTCTGCACCGGCTGTACAGGTGGTGTTACTGTACCATATCCGTTCTGCATCGGCTGTACAGGTGGTGTTACTGTACCATATCCGTTCTGCATCGGCTGTACTGGTGGTGTGATTGTATCAAATCCACTCTGCATCGGCTGTACAGGTGATGTGATTGTATCAAATCCATTCTGCATCGGCTGTACTGGTGGTGTGATTGTATCAAATCCGTTCTGCACTGGCTGTACAGGTGGTGTGATTGTATCAAATCCACTCTGCATCGACTGTACAGGTGGTGTGATTGTATCAAATCCACTCTGCATCGGCTGTACTGGTGGTGTGATTGTATCAAATCCACTCTGCATTGACTGTACAGGTGGCGGTGTAATTGTATCAAATCCACTGCCTATATTCTGTGCAGATGGTGGTGTAACTGTCTGGAAGCCATTTACTGTAGGTTCAAGCACACTTACAGATTCAAAAGAACTTACTGACGGAGTTACATCATCTGAAACAAGCTCATCAAATACAGATGGTGTAGATGCATAACTGCCTATTGTATCTATAGAAGGTGTACTTGGTGTCTCAGGTATACTGAGTGTACCAAATTCATTTGAAAATCCTTCGTTGTTTATATCACTTATAGACTTTGAACCTGATGTTGACACATCAACAAGCGGTATCTGATTTGAATAGAAAGATGAAGCATCTCCCATAAAAGCATTTGCCTGCTGTTGTACTTCTTCTTTCTTCTCTTCGATATCACTTATACTGTTATTGAACTGTGCAAGAATATCATTTGCAGCAGATAAGATATCTCCGGCTGTAGCTGTATTCTGTACGTTGTTTGTCTGTTCCACAACAGGAGCAACGTCTTCTTTCTTCACCATAAACTGTGAAAGGAAATCATCATCTGATGACTTAGTAGCCACTGTACCGGCCTTACTTTCAGTTGGTTCCTGATTCATGTAATTCTGAGGCTGATACTGAGTATACTGTGGTACAACCTCCTGTACAGTTTCAGTTACAGGTGACTGATAAACAGGTGCAGATTCCTGAACATTTTCTGCAGGTGACTGCGGTGTTGAACCATTGATACCATTTATATAACTTTCGTATGACGGAGCATATGAAAGTTTGATATCCGGATTTATCTGTTCCTGTGGGAATGTAAATGCCGACTTTACTACCGGCTGTACCGGTGGTGGTGTTATAGTAGCAGCTGGCTGTACCGGTTGCTGTGGCTGTGCCGGTTGCTGATATACCGACTGCTGTGGTGCCTGATATGACGGCTGTGTTGTCTGTTCCTGGGGACTCTGATAATTCTGGTAGTTCTGATAGCTCTGATAATTATTATTAATCGGTGCATTAGCTTCACCATTGTTCTTTGCTTCATAAGAAGCACGCTTTGAAGAAGCCTCTGATTCGCGATTTAAAACATATTCTTCATATGTAGATTCTGAAACTATTCCCTGTTTCTTGGCACGTAAGAAGCGTTTCTTTTCTTCTTTTGCCATTCTTGCATCTTCACGATTACTTTCTCTTATCAACTTTGTTGCAAATACTTCCTTGCAACGATCACAGGTCAGATCAACTATGTCCTTCATTTCACCTTCTCTCGTGCAGTTCATGCCTTGCAGTCTAATTCTGCATCCAGTCGTTCTTTCATTGTCTGTGCCATGCACTACATTGTCTTTGTTTGAGCGAATTAATGTTATCGGCATAATTTACCTCCTATTTTATTTCATTCATTATATATATTATAAAACAAACTCAAGAAAATTGCAACTGATTTTATAAAAATTGCGAGAATTGTCTTTAATTTTTTACTTATCCGACAACTTTGAATTATTAAAGTCCATGTTTCAAATAAAAAATCAACAAAAATAATTCTAGTCAAGAAAAAAATTTGGATAATATTTTAGTTAAATTGTATGCAGTATAAGGACAATACTTGTTTTTATGGACTTTTCATGGTATAATGACTATAGAACAAAATAAGAAAGACGGTGATTGATTGACTATCTTTGACAACAATATTGATCAGAAGATACTTCGTAATATTGAAAAATTTCGTCCCATAGATGATGCATTTATGAGAGAACTTTTTCGCAATGACATTCCTCTCGTTCAAAGAATCCTGAGGATTATCATGGGTGTTGAAGATCTTCAGATCATATCTTCCGAAACCCAGTATGATTTAAAACGCCTGCTCGGTTCTCGTTCTCTTTGCCTTGATGTAATAGCAACTGACAGTAAAGGAAAAATTTTTAATATCGAAATCCAACGTTCAAATGAGGAAGCAAAACCACAAAGAGCAAGATACCATTCAAGTGCTATTGACATTGAATTTTTAAAAGCAAAATCTGATTTTAAAGAGCTTCCTGTTTCTTATGTCATTTTTATTACTGAAAATGATATAGCAGCAAATAATATTTAAAATAATAAAATATATATTGAAATTTTTATAAAAGAGGTGATCTGTAAAAAATGAGTGAATTAATAACAGCTACAAGAGCAGAAAAACATGTAATCAAATCATCATGCAGTTATTTTCCTATGCTGATGGATTTCTGTCATAAGTCTAAAAATCTGTATAATCATGCAAACTATATCATTCGTAACAAATTTGCCAAAGAAAACATTTTAGTCAGTTACGGAGAACTTGATAAAATCCTGAAAAAAGACTACGACTATCCTGATTATCAAAGCATGCCCACCGCACAGACAGCACAACAAACGTTAAGACTGCTCTGCAAGAACTGGAAAT
>SVNW01000094.1 GCA_015066745.1 Ruminococcus sp.
ATGTTTTCGGAAACTTGATTTTTCCGTTCTGTAGTTTGCAGTTCTGATTGGTAAGTATAAGGATATATTGACCGTCTTTTTTAAGATATTTCGGTAATTTGGGTCTGCCGAGATATTTATCTTTGTGCTTTTTCCAGTCTTTTATACTCTTAAAAAACGATTTCCAGTTCTTGCAGAGCAGTCTTAACGTTTGTTGTGCTGTCTGTGCGGTGGGCATGCTTTGATAATCAGGATAATCATAGTCTTTTTTCAGGATTTTATCAAGTTCTCCGTAACTGACTAAAATGTTTTCTTTGGCAAACTTGTTACGAATGATATAATTTGCATGATTATACAGATTTTTAGACTTATGACAGAAATCCATCAGCATAGGAAAATAACTGCATGATGATTTGATTACATGTTTTTCTACTCTTGTAGCTGTTATTAATTCACTCATTTTTTACAGATCACCTCTTTTATAAAAATTTCAATATATATTTTATTATTTTAAATATTATTTGCTACTATATACATTTTCATCATCAGACGAACTTTCCAACTCAAACGAATGATCCCAGAAATATATTCCGGAATTTACTCACTCACAAGCCACTCGTCTACTGTCCTGCTCTCGCTTGAAATATTTACTCCTATCTTATGAACAGAACGCTTATCATCAAGATATGGTATTGCATACTGTTGCTGTTCGATTTGTTTTAATGCTTCTTTTGCATCCCCATCAAGTTTGAATTCAAATATAAAAATATCCGTATCTGTTTCAATAATTATATCCGCTCTGCCCTTGCTGTTCTGCTTTTCTATAAGTGTTGTATAACAGCCCAGCAGTCTGTTGATTATATAGAACGTATATGAAAAATGTGTTTCAAAGTCTTTTGCTCGTTCATCTTTGTTCGCTTCATATGGTATCGATGCAAGAAATGATGTAAATGCTTCTCTTACTCCGTCAAGGTCACACTCTCTTAGCATATCGTCCATCTCAAGAATCCAGTTAGCATTTTCCTCTGACGGTTTGTGAAAATAATTGTTTCCTATAAGACTCACAAATCCTTTTCTTACTTCGTCATTCGGATAATCCAGTTTATACACTCTGCGACGGCTGTCATATCCTTTTATCGTAAGATATCCGCTCTGATACAGCATTGCAAGAGGGTCTTCTTTATCAGCTCTGTAGTCTATAAAATATTTTCTTTCATATGACCTGCCTATTAATTTCTGCATATTTACTTTATGACCTTCAAGTAACTTTTCAAGATATGTCGGTGTTCCCGATTCGTACCAGTAGTCATCTAATTTCATTGTATCAAATGCATTTATTATACTAAACGGATTATATATCTCATGTTCCGGATCTTCACTGAAATGATATCCGTCATACTGTTTTTTCAATACATCTTTCATTTCTTCAACAGTATATTTCATCTTATCCGCCAATTCTTTTATAGGATCAGCAAAATATGAGTACAATTCATCTTCTGTTATCCCGCATATCGCATCATATCTGCTGTCCATGCTTATATCCTTTGGCTGATTAAATCCGGAAAATACTGATATCTGACTGAATTTTGTTACGCCTGTAAGAAATACAAAGCGAAGATGTGCATCTGCTGACTTAAATGCTCCATAAAATCCTTTTAGCGTATTCCTGTTTTTTTCTTCAAGTCCTGTTCCAAGAACGTCAAGCATTGGCTTGTCGTATTCGTCTATAAGTACTACCGCCTTGTATTTGGTATTTTCATGTGCTGTTTTCAGCAGATACATAAAACGTCCGCTCAGAGTTGTATAATTTTCATCTTTTCCGTATTTCTTTTCCCATTCACACAGATGTTCTTCTAGTATTTTTTCAAGTTCTTGCGGATCATTGTAATCTCCTCTTGCAAAATCTATTCTGAATACCGGATATTCTATCCATTCTTTTTCGAGTTCTTCTATTTTCAGTCCTTTAAACAATTCCTTTTTTCCAGAAAAATATGCGTCCAGTGTGCTTATCAGCAGTGACTTTCCGAATCTTCTCGGTCGTGAAAGAAAACATATATGCCTTCCGGCAAGATCATACACTAAATCTGTTTTGTCAACATATACGTATTTTCCGTTTATCATTTCCTCAAATGTCTGTACTCCTATTGGATAACGCATTTTTATGTTTTCCTCCATTCTGTATTGAATCATTCCTCTACAAGCCACTCGTCTACAGTTCTGCTCTCGCTTGAAATATTTACTCCTATCTTATGAACAGAACGCTTATCATCAAGATATGGTATTGCATACTCTTGCTGTTCAATTTGTTTTAACGCTTCTTTTGCATCCCCATCAAGTTTGAATTCAAATATAAAAACATCCGTATCTGTTTCAATAATTATATCCGCTCTCCCCTTGCTGTTCTGCTTTTCTATAAGCGTTGTATAACAGCCCAGCAGTCTGTTGATTATATAGAACGTATATGAAAAATGTGTTTCAAAGTCCTTTGCTCGTTCATCTTTGTTCGCTTCATATGGTATCGATGCAAGAAATGATGTAAATGCGTCACGTACTCCATCAAGGTCACACTCTCTTAGCATATCGTCCATATCAAGAATCCAGTTAGCATTTTCCTCTGACGGTTTGTGAAAATAGTTGTTTCCTATAAGACTTACAAAGCCTTTTCTTACTTCGTCATTCGGATAATCAAGTTTATACACTCTGCGACGGCTGTCATATCCTTTTATCGTAAGATATCCGCTCTGATACAGCATTGCAAGAGGATCTTCTTTATCGGCTCTGTAGTCTATAAAATACTTTCTTTCATATGACCTGCCTATTAATTTCTGCATATTTACTTTATGACCTTCAAGTAACTTTTCAAGATATGTCGGTGTTCCAGATTCGTACCAGTAGTCATCTAATTTCATTGTATCAAATGCATTTATTATACTGAACGGATTATATATCTCAAGTTCTAGATTTTTACTGAAATGATATCCGTCATACTGCTTTTTCAGTTTCAGCTTCATTTCTTCTTCACTGCATTCCATTACTTCTGCCATCTGCTTTATAGGTTCATCAAAATACTTATAAAGCTCCTCTTCTGTTATTCCGCATATTGCATCATATCTGCTGTCCATACTGATATCATCAGGTTGATTAAATCCAGAAAATACTGATATCTGACTGAATTTTGTTACGCCTGTAAGAAATACAAAGCGAAGATGTGCATCCGCAGACTTAAAAGCTCCATAAAATCCTTTAAGTATATTTCTGTTCTTTTCTTCAAGTTCTGTTCCAAGAACGTCAAGCATCGGTTTATCATATTCATCTACAAGGACAACCGCTTTAGATTTTGTTTTAATCTCTGCTTCTTCAAGTATATTATCAAAACGCTTTCCTAAAGAATTTGTTTTGCAGGATATTCCATATTTTGATTCCCATTTCTCCAGAATATCACTCAGAATGGTTTCAAGTTCACTTTCTTTTGTATAATCTCCTACAGCAAAATCTATTCTGAATACAGGATACTCTGTCCATTCTTTTTCAAGCTCATCTATTTTCAGTCCTTTAAACAATTCCTTTTTTCCAGAAAAATATGCATCAAGTGTGCTTATCAGCAGTGATTTTCCGAATCTTCTCGGTCTTGAAAGAAAACATATATGCCTTCCGGCAAGATCATACACTAAATCTGTTTTGTCAACATACACATATTTTCGGTTTATCATTTCCTCAAATGTCTGTACACCTATTGGATAACGCATTTTTTTTATGTTTTCCCTCCGTTCTTTTCAAACCATTATTATCAAGTATACCATAATTCACACTTTTATTCAATACTAAATAAACAGAAACACAAAACACCGCTTCATAACTCTTTTTTCAATACAACTCACAACTAATTATCTGATAAAAACATTAAGTCATGACCACATATCTAAATAGTAGTCATGACTTAACTTTAATTACTTGTAATATAAATATTTATTAAGTAAAATTTTAAAGCCATTAATTACAAATCAACATACTCCTCAACAGAATCACTTTTGTTCAAAAAACTCCACCTGTTCTCCAAGTGGTCCAAAGCAGAAAGCAATTTTTGCATTAAACGGAACAGTTATATCTTTGGGTTCAACAAAAACTTCATATCCTGCAGATTTAACATCAGCAACTGTTTTATCAATATCATCAGTTACAAGAGCCAGATGGCGTATAATTCCACATTCAGCATCATCATCCTTGTTAGTAAAAATCTCTATCAATCCGTTTCCTGTATCAAAAATTATTATGTCAGGATTTTCTTTATCTCCCCATGTCTGATAGTTTAAACCGAGGATTTCAGAATAAAAATTCAATACTTCATTGTATTGCTTTCCTTTAGTGCATTTCATTGAAACATGATGTATTCCTTTTATCATAACAAACTCCTTCTGATTTTTATAATCAAGATTTACTTCAAACTCATCTAAAAAAATTTTGATATTTACTCACTCACAAGCCACTCGTCTACAGTTCTGCTCTCGCTTGAAATATTTACTCCTATCTTATGAACAGAACGCTTATCATCAAGATATGGTACTGCATACTGTTGTTTCTCAATCTGCATTAGTGCTTCACTGGCACTTGTGTCCAGTTTGAATTCAAATATAAAAACATCGGTATCTGTCTCAATAATTATATCCGCTCTACCCTTGCTGTTCTGCTTTTCTATAAGCGTTGTATAACAGCCCAGCAGTCTGTTGATTATATAGAACGTATATGAAAAATGTGTTTCAAAGTCCTTTGCTCGTTCATCTTTGTTCGCTTCATATGGTATCGATGCAAGAAATGATGTAAATGCGTCTCTTACTCCGTCAAGGTCACGTCGTTTTAGCATACGGTCGAGATTTTTTACCCAATTGTCAGGTTCTTCTTCTGTTTTGCCAAAGAAACTGTTTGCTGTCAGTGTAACAAATCCTTTTCTGACTTCATTATTCGGAAAATCAAGAAAATATTCATTATACTCCTTATCATATCCCTTTATTGTAAGATATCCGCTCTGATACAACATAGCAAGAGAATCTTCTTTATCGGCTCTGTAGTCTATAAAATATTTTCTTTCATATGACCTGCCTATTAATTTCTGCATATTTACCTTATGACCTTCCATAAGCTTTTCAAGATATGTCGGTGTTCCGGATTCGTACCAGTAATCTTCTATTTTCAGCATATCAAATGCATTTAATATGCTGAAAGGATTATATATATCTGTTTTTAGATCTTCACTGAAATGATATCCGTCATACTGTTTTTTCAGGGCATTTTTCATTTCATCAACGGTATATCTCATCTTATCCGCCAATTCTTTTATAGGATCTGCAAAATATGAGTACAATTCATCTTCTGTTATCCCGCATATCGCATCATATCTGCTGTCCATGCTTATATCCTTTGGCTGATTAAATCCGGAAAATACTGATATCTGACTGAATTTTGTTACGCCTGTAAGAAATACAAAGCGAAGATGTGCATCTGCTGACTTAAATGCTCCATAAAATCCTTTGAGTATATTTCTGTTCTTTTCTTCAAGTTCTGTTCCAAGAACGTCAAGCATCGGTTTATCATATTCATCTACGAGGACAACCGCTTTAGATTTTGTTTTAATCTCTGCTTCTTCAAGTATATTATCAAAACGCTTTCCTAAAGAATTTGTTTTGCAGGATATTCCATATTTTGATTCCCATTTCTCCAGAATATCACTCAGAATGGTTTCTAGTTCACTTTCTTTTGTATAATCTCCTACAGCAAAATCTATTCTGAATACAGGATACTCTGTCCATTCTTTTTCAAGCTCATCTATTTTCAGTCCTTTAAAAAGTTCCTTTTTACCTGAAAAATATGCGTCCAGTGTGCTTATCAGCAGTGATTTTCCGAATCTTCTCGGTCTTGAAAGAAAACATATATGCCTTCCGGCGAGATCATACACTAAATCTGTTTTGTCAACATACACATATTTTCGGTTTATCATTTCCTCAAATGTCTGTACTCCTATTGGATAACGCATTTTTGTTTTCCTCCATTCCGTATTGAATTATTCCTCTACAAGCCACTCTTCTACTGTTCTGCTCTCGCTTGAAATATTTACTCCTATCTTATGAATAGAACGCTTATCATCAAGATATGGTACTGCATACTGTTGCTGTTCAATTTGTTTTAACGCTTCTTTTGCATCCCCATCAAGTTTGAATTCAAATATAAAAACATCGGTATCTGTTTCAATAATTATATCCGCTCTTCCCTTGCTGTTCTGCTTTTCTATAAGCGTTGTATAACAGCCCAGCAGTCTGTTGATTATATAGAACGTATATGAAAAATGTGTTTCAAAGTCCTTTGCTCGTTCATCTTTGTTCGCTTCATATGGTATCGATGCAAGAAATGATGTAAATGCATCTCTTACTCCGTCAAGGTCACACTCTCTTAACATATCGTCCATATCAAGAATCCAGTTAGCATTTTCCTCTGACGGTTTGTGAAAATAGTTGTTTCCTATAAGACTCACAAATCCTTTTCTTACTTCGTCATTCGGATAATCCAGTTTATACACTCTGCGACGGCTGTCATATCCTTTTATCGTAAGATATCCGCTCTGATACAGCATTGCAAGAGGGTCTTCTTTATCGGCTCTGTAGTCTATAAAATACTTTCTTTCATATGACCTGCCTATTAATTTCTGCATATTTACCTTATGACCTTCCATAAGCTTTTCAAGATATGTCGGTGTTCCCGATTCGTACCAGTAGTCCTCTGTTTCCATTTTATCAAAAGCTTTTATTATACTGAATGGATTGTATATATCAAGTTCTAGATTTTTACTGAAATGATATCCGTCATACTGCTTTTTCAGTTTCAGCTTCATTTCTTCTT
This sequence comes from Ruminococcus sp., assembly GCA_015066745.1. GTDB lineage: Bacteria > Bacillota > Clostridia > Oscillospirales > Ruminococcaceae > HUN007. The sequence continues at coordinate 6,865 of SVNW01000094.1, forward strand.
CACTGCATTCCATTACTTCTGCCATCTGCTTTATAGGTTCATCAAAATACTTATAAAGCTCCTCTTCTGTTATTCCGCATATTGCATCATATCTGCTGTCCATACTGATATCATCAGGTTGATTAAATCCGGAAAATACTGATATCTGACTGAATTTTGTTACGCCTGTAAGAAATACAAAGCGAAGATGTGCATCCGCAGACTTAAATGCTCCATAAAATCCTTTTAGCGTATTCCTGTTTTTTTCTTCAAGTCCTGTTCCAAGAACGTCAAGCATTGGCTTGTCGTATTCGTCTATAAGTACTACCGCCTTGTATTTGGTATTTTCATGTGCTGTTTTCAGCAGATACATAAAACGTCCGCTCAGAGTTGTATAATTTTCATCTTTTCCGTATTTCTTTTCCCATTCACACAGATGTTCTTCTAGTATTTTTTCAAGTTCTTGCGGATCATTGTAATCTCCTCTTGCAAAATCTATTCTGAATACCGGATATTCTATCCATTCTTTTTCGAGTTCTTCTATTTTCAGTCCTTTAAACAATTCCTTTTTTCCAGAAAAATATGCGTCCAGTGTGCTTATCAGCAGTGACTTTCCGAATCTTCTCGGTCGTGAAAGAAAACATATATGCCTTCCGGCAAGATCATACACTAAATCTGTTTTGTCAACATACACGTATTTTCGGTTTATCATTTCCTCAAATGTCTGTACTCCTATTGGATAACGCATTTTTATGTTTTCCCTCCGTTCTTTTCAAACCATTATTATCAAGTATACCATAATTCACACTTTTATTCAATACTAAATAAACAGAAACACAAAACACCGCTTCATAACTCTTTTTTCAATACAACTCACAACTAATTATCTGATAAAAATATTAAGTCATGACCACATATCCAAATAGTAGTCATGACTTAACTTTAAATATTTGTAATACAAATATTTATTAAGCAAAATTTTAATACGTAAATACTCCATCTGATTTTTATTTATTCCATTGAAGATAAAACAACTTTTAATTGTTTTATGTATTTTTCTCTTAGCTCGGCAGGCTCTTCTATCTGAGCTTTATCTCCGAACTGAAACAGCCAGGCAAAGAAAGGCGATTCTGCTTTTGCTTTCACTCTGATAATAAGTATCATTTTCAGGACAATGAAACGAAATTAATATAAATCAAGTAACTTGTAGTCGAACTCACACCCCATTATTCCATAGTCATCTTTTCGATTTTGCAAACGTGTTTCTTACTTTCCTTATCATAGGCGATACCAACAAGAATAATCTCATAACCATACCCCTTAAATGCTTCAGGATAGTGTTTTGTCTTAATCTGATCAATGGCGGTCTGTACATCCTTGTTCCATTTCAGCTCAATAAGCAGAATCGGATAACCGGAATCATGTTTCGGAAGATACACTACATCTGCATAACCCTCACCTGACGGTAATTCTTCCCACTGAACATAATGATCTCTGTAGGTGTAATATGCAAGCTTGATAACACTGCGAAGACTATCCTCTTTATTGTAATGCAGTGGCGATGTTTCTTCCCGATGGATTCGCTCGATCAGTGTGGCAACGGTTGCTTCGTCTCCGCTGATAGTTGCTTCTAACAAAGCATCACTTTCCTTCAACCGTTTCAGCGTTGCATCATGATGCACCTCACGGATAGATTTCTGAAATTCCCGTCGAATCTCCTCATTTGGAATGCAGACTGTTTTCTTCTCAGAATCATATGCAAGATAACCGAGATGAACCAGAAGAGTCAGCACGTCGTCCTTTCCACGAAATGTAGTCAGGTCATTTGCAAACCCCTTGGGATTGACCGGGACTTCAATTCCAGCGATAAGCTCCGCAATAGTCTTTGTCAATCCGTTATAATCTTGACTAATATATTCCATCAAGCTTTCGGAAGCAGATGTTTCCGTCCAATAGGAATCAAAATCATCATTTTCAATTGCCTGCATTACAGAGTTTGGATTATAAACAGAACCTACACCTTTGAAATGATACCCGTCATACCAATACTTCATAGTTGCAAAATCCATACCATTTTCCTCACACTTAGCACGGACTTCCTCTTCGTTAAAGCCGACATAACCTCCAAATGCACGAGGATTTATCATAGTGAATTCTTTGAAATCAGAAATAGCAGACTGCGAACCGTCTTTCTTGATTGGAAGAATTCCTGTCATATACGCAGCCGCTATTACTTTTGGAGTAAAAGAAATATTCTTAAACCATTCACGCAAAAGATCAAAATACTTTCTCTGCGTATATGTGTCGTTTTTGGCTTCACGAATCAACGCGTCCCATTCATCTATGATAAATACAAACTTCCTTTTGCGACTCTCTGCACAATGTAAAAGACATTCTGTAAGAGACATATCCGATTTAAGTTCTGAAAATTGTTCAATAAGTTCTTTTCTAAGTGCATTCACAATCATATTTGGCACTTCAGATAAAGGACGTTCATTTCTTCTGACAACGGAAATGAAACTTGTTACATCAAAGCAAATCACATGATACTGATTCAAATATGATAAATAAGAACTGCACCTCGCAATTTGTTTATCATCAAATAAACTATGCGAATCACATGAGCAATCATAATAAGCACTTAACATAAGCGCCGCAAATGATTTTCCAAATCGGCGTGGTCTACTGATACATATCAGTCGCTCTGTTGTGCCGATTCTCGCATTAAGCAGGTCAATCAGCATTGTCTTGTCAACATAACCGGAATTAGCGATAAGCTGAAATCCTTGATTTCCTGGATTTACATACTGACCGTGCATCTTTTTTAATGCCATGTATACCGCTCTCCTTTCTGTTAAAATTTCTGACTGTACACTTATTTTCATTATACCATGAGCTATAGAAATATTGCAAGCTTTTGTTTGTTAATTTGTCGACAAAAAGTATGCAGTTTTTACAGCTAACTCCATTTTACACATAAGAACGATTAACCCTTCATACATAAAAACGGATATTCAATTTTATTAAAATCATGAATCCAAAATTCCTCATTTTCCCTGAACACATGATATCTGATTTCCAACTTTTCATTGTTAATAAGAAAATAGATCACAAATTCAACATCACTAAATTTATTCTTTAATCTTTTCAGAAAATCCAGTGCAAGCAAATAAACAGATACATTTTCAACTTTATCAATCGGAATGTTATTAAAAATATTAAACTTAATAAAAATAATATAAAATTTTATTAAAACATATTTTATTTATTGTTCAACCCAGGACTAACCCAAGTTTACTACAACCGGGTGTAACACACACCCTATATCC
>SVNW01000010.1 GCA_015066745.1 Ruminococcus sp.
ATCCTGTACATAATTTTTTAATACATCACTTTTAAAGTCGATCATTTCATGAAGTGATGTAGGAGCGTCCCATTTATCGGGGCTAAAATTTATTACAAGTGTTATGACAGGAATAAGTTTATCATCTAAAATTTTTGGTTACAGTATCGATCGTACTCATAATATCTCCTTTCTAAGTATAGCACAAAAATAAATGTAACACAATATTTATGTATTATTTTACAAGGAATATTATAACATATATAAATTAAAATGTAAATACAAAATTCGATAAATTTCAAAAAAATCTAAAAAAGTTTTTATGATGCATATTTGGTGATTGTATAAAAACCAAAAAAAGCAGTATCCACTCAAACTCATGTGAATACTGCTTTTACTATTATAATTTGCGTTCAGGCTCCCCCCATATATCCTCAGCATACTGTTTGTTCTGTTTGCTTCTGTACATTGCTTATAATATGAGAATAAAGGTAATTGAAATCTTTGTTATTTTAACTTATGATTAAAAAAGTAAAATTTTAATGATTATAACTATATATTTTATATAGACGATAAAAAATATATTATAAACTAATGAAAGTTTATAAATATATTGAAAAACACTTATAATTATGATAAAATAACTCTTGGTCTTATATATATATATAAATTTAATTTTGTAAAAAGGAGAAGTGAATTTGAAAAAGAGTAAAAGAATTCTTTCAGGAACAATTGCAGCGTTGTTTACGTTTCAGATGTTAGTTTCAAGTGATGGAATGACGCCTGGAATTTTACACGCTCAGACAATCAATGACATCACTCAGGGGATGTTGTTTAATGTTCAGAAACGCATACTTGCTAATGAGTATGAAGCAACTGTCGAAAATCTTGGTGAAATCGAGTATTTTGAAGACAGTGACCCGGTTGTTTATACAACAGAAATAGCAACCGAAGAAGAAACAGAGGAAGTTCTGCAGTATCCCGAAACACTGACAATAACGGGATATATAAGCAAAGGTGAAGTTCCGGGACACACTGCAACAGATAATACGCCGATTAAAATACTGGTTTATGATGGTGAGTGGAATCTTCTTGAAGAGTATATTGCCGAAAATAATCAGGGCTATGAAATCACAACAAATGTAAGTGATGTTGTAAACATCAAGTTTGAGTGTGACGGATATCTTCCGATGTATCTTCGTGAATTCGGAACAGGTGCTTATCTGCTTGGCTCAGGTGAATCAGAAGATACAATAACTCTTATACCCGGTGATACGAAGTATAATAAAGATACAGAAAACAGTTGGAGCGATGACAGACTTGATGAAAATGATGCATTGTTTGTGGAAAGCTGTCTTGGTGCAAAGTTGTTTGAATCAACTGATTTTAACTTTACTATGGATCTTGATGATGATGGTCTTATCACTCAGGAAGAACTTGATAGTTTTTGTGAGTTATACAACAATGATTTAAATGTAGATGTTTCATCTGTAAATCAGTATGATGTAAATGATGACGGAGTAATAAATACTTATGACTATTCATTGCTTGAAAGAGCTGTGTACAAAGAAGAAGACAATGAAATTGTAAATGTTTCTGATTTTACAGGTGACGGATATTTTACAGGTGATGACCTTGAACCATATCTGAATTTCATGTATAGTTCTGATGAAGTTTATCTGTACAATCATGATATAAATCATGACGGAATACTTAATAATGATGACTACATACCTGATTTGATAGATTATTATGCATCACTCAGACTGTCATCTGAAAATTATTTTTCGTACATGGATAAAAACGCTAACTATGAAATTGATGAAAGTGATCTTGAATGGTTTAAGGTTGCTTTTGAACAGAATGGTTTTTGTGATTCATACAAAAGAACTATTACCATGTTTGACAATGGTTACTTTAAAAGAAACCTTGACTTGTATGACACAAACCTTGATCTTAACGGATGTGCGTTACACGTTGACGGAGATATGAACTTCCATACTCAGAAACAGAAATTCTGGGAAGACGGAAACGGAGCATATCTCAATATAAACGGCGGATATCTTGAAATAGAAAACTGTTTCAGATTCAGAACAACTACACCTGACGGATGGAATGAAGGTGTGACACCCGGACAGGAAATGAACCTCAACAATGGTGGTGTTGTGATAAACGGTCAGTTCGATTTCGGACAGCCGGGATGTTATGATACTATCATTATGGATGATCCGGACGATACTCTTATTGTAAACGGCGACTGGAGATACGTAACAGCTACCGACATGGAGGGAAAATGGGTATCCGGTATAATATATTTTCTGGGAAAAGAATGGACAGTAAATGAGAAGTCCGGCGACAAGAGTATTTATTCGAGCGGAGAACATCAGATATATTTTTTCAATCCGGAAGGATTACAGACTATCTTATGGGACAACCCGAATGAATATATAACAGATGATGGTTTTTCGCCCAAAGGAAGAAGATTTAACTTCGACTACGTAGATGAAGAAGGTAACTGTCTCGGTGTTATACTTCCCTATGGATTTTCTTCGGATCTTTACTGGTTCAGACCATGGTTTAAGATAAATGAAGAAGACTATACTCTGTACAGAGAAGGCTGGGATATCGGTGACGGTGTTCATGCAGCTACAGGAAACTTCAACAAGAGTTTTATGGACTATAGTGTTGTATCACCGGGTATAACAACTGATTTTGTAAGAACATATAACTCTACAAGTACAGAAGAAGGTTCTTTTGGTGAAGGATGGGACTTTAACCTTGATGTAAGCCGTATAAATGCATATGATTACAACGGATATTATCAGGTGGTGCTTCCCGATGGTTCAAATACAACTTTTGAACTTAAAGCAAATGGCGAATTCAAGTGTCTTAACGCCCACAGCAAACTCGAAAGAAAATCCTGCGGTAACGGAAAGTACGAATACACACTTACCAATTCAATGCAGGACAAATATCATTTTAACGTTGACGGCGAACTTGATAAGATTACCGATGCCAAAGGAAATGTTCTTGAAATATCACCTATGGAAGACGGAAAAAGAACTGTAACAGACTCTATAGGCAGAAAATATATCATATATTACAGTGATGATACCAAGCACAGAAGAATAACCAAAATAGAAGACGTTGTATCTCAGAAAGTAATAGAGTATGAATATGACGCAGATAACAGACTTATTTCCGCATCAAACCCCAAAGGCGGAAAAGAGCATTATCGTTATGACGAAAACGGAAAACTGTGCGAGATATTAAATGCCTTCAATGAAACTACCTGTACAGTATCATATGCCGATGCAGGAAAAGTAGATTATCTTATAAACGAAGCAGGATTAAAACAGGTATACACATATTCTCCCGATAACAGGCAAACCGGACTTAAAGAATATGACGGTGACAGACTGATCAAGACAGTAACATATGAGTATGACAATCAGTATGCAATTGTAGGTAATACTGTACAAGCCGATAATATTCAGTACACTGACAGAACTTCATACAATCAGGTAGACGGTAAAAACCGATATGATGAAGTTGAAAGAACAGTTGACGCTGCCGGAACAACTACAAGATATGAATATGATGACAGAGGAAACGCAATAAAGGTCATAAATCATGATGATTCATATACGCTTACAAGATACAACGAAAATAATATGCCTGTTGTAGAAGTAAACGAAACCAAATATGTTACTATATATGAATATGATGATGCCGGAATAAATGTAAAAAAGGAATATGTAAGCTTCTATCCGGTAAATAACGCTGATGACATAGCCAAAAATGATTTTGATCTCAGCATACTTGATTATACAGACTATGCAATGACTGTATATGAATATTGCGATATTCACACAGATAACGGAACAGATGTAATAGGTCTGGTAAGAAGTATAACCGACCCTGAAGGCAATACCACAATAAATTCATATAACGATAAGGCACTTCTTGAAAAACAGGCTCTTACCGACAAAAACGGAAATATTGTTCATGAAATACTTTATACATACAACAAGGATCTACAGGTAACAAGAGCAGAAGAAAGTGTAGATCTTGAAAAAGGTATCTACTCTGTAACCGAATATGAATATGATGAACTTAACAACATCACAGTTGTAAGAGATTACGGTACATCCGATACACCATACGAAGCATATGTTGAGTATGACGTTTTAGGACGAAAAACAGCAGAATATCAGCCAAAATATTCAGCTGACAAGAGTGTAAAGACTACATACACATACACAAGTGCGAACTATCCGGAAACAATAACAGATGCACTTGGAAATACAACAAGTTATGAATATGATGTATACGGAAATGCAGTAACTGTAGTAAATCCTGACGGAAGTATAAATTCAAGTGAATACGATGCCTTCGGAAGAGAAATTGCTTCATATTTTGCAGAAAGTGCAGGAAGTACAAAGCAGATACTTGCAAAATACAAGTACGAATACACATGGGAAAGAAACGATATCTACACATCACTTGATGAATATGAAACAAAATATTTCCCTGGCTTAAAAGAAACAGCGATATCATATATCACAGCCGACAAACAGGTAACAACAGAAACACAGCAGGATTTCAGAGGAAATACGCTGTATGAAAAGATAAACGGAAAATTAAAGAGAAGCAGTTCATATTACAAAGACGGAAGCCTTGCACGTCAGACAGACGCACTCGGAAACACAACAAAGTACGAATACGGCTATCTCGGATTGCTCGAAAAAACATATGTTCCTTTTAACAAAGACGCAGAAGGAACTGTAAAATATGTTGTTTCCGAAAATGAATATGACAAAAACGGAAATGTAATAAAGAGCATTTATCCGGTGCAGGAGCAGGACAGTAAAAATGCAGAGTACAGAATAAGCAAAAATGAATACGATGCAGCCGGAAACCTGATAAAGACAACTCTTGCAAATTCTGAAAACGGCAAAGAAAACATTACAAAGTACGAGTACAATAACATAGGAAATGTAATAAAGATGCACACAGGACTTTCATCCGAAAGTGATGATGAATATCTTCTTACAGAATATTTCTATGACGAACACCAGCGACTCATAAAAACTTCCGACAGCACAGGATATGTTTCAGGAGAAACAGAGTATGACGCAAACGGAAATGTTATACGTTCTGAGGATGCAAACGGAAATGAAACAACTACGGAATATGACGTACTCGACAGAGTAGTAAAAACTGTAACAGTACATCCGGAAGATGCTGAAAAGAATGTAACAAGCACATACAAGTATGATGTAATGGGACGTATCACAACAGCTACTGTAAATGGTGTAACCACAGCATACAAGTATGACAAACTCGGAAGAGTAATTTCCGAAAGCGAATACGGCAAAGACAATTCCACATTCAAGGGATATTTTTATGAAGGTATATCAAGTTATATATCAAGGCACGTAACAGGTATAGAAAACCTTCTCATATATTCGGATATGACATACGAATATGATGATGAAATGCGTGTAATAAAGATAAGCGAAGCAGAAAAAGAAACAGTATCCTACGAATATGACGCAAACGGAAACAAGGCAAAAGAAAAGCTTGCAAACGGAGTAGAAACAAGCTATACATATAACTGTGCAGATGCAATAACCGAAATCGTAAGCACAAAGAACAACGAAAAAGTATCATCATACAGTTACACATATTATACAGACGGTTCAGAGGCTTGCAAAGTAAGCGAAGAAAATGGTATAATAGAGACAGTCCGCTACGATTACAACGAATTCGGACAGCTCTCAACCGAAGAAAGAACAGTCGGAAGTCTTACAGACAAATACACATACACCTATGACGATTACGGAAACCGTACAAAAATGACGGCAACCGGAACAGAAGTATTTACTACTGTATACAACTACAACAACAAATCAGGTAAATACACTTCCCTGCTCCAGAGCGAAAGCAAAAAGTTTATAAACGAACACACAGGCAAGGAAGAAACAAGCATAACGGCGTATGAGTATGACAAAAACGGAAGTCAGCTTGTAAAGACAAACAACGAGAAAACAGAACGCAACACTTACGACAGTACAGGACAGCTTATATCTTACACAGACGGAGAAACAACAGCAAGTTACACGTATGATGTAAACGGTCTTAGAAAAAGCAAAACTGTAGACGGTGAAACTATTACACATATCTGGAACGGAAACGGACAGATAATAGCAGACGTAACCGAAGGTAAATACTATCAGGCAGACTGCTATGTTCAAAGCACAGGTATCACAGCAAAGTACAGCTTTACAAACGGAAGAAAGACAGCATATGAGTATTATCTGAAAAATGCACACGGAGATGTAGTAGGAATAACAGATGATACGGGAGCAGTAAAGAAGATTTACAGATATGATGCTTTCGGTGTTGAAAAGAACAAAGACGAAAGCGATACAAATGCATTCAGATACTGCGGAGAATATTACGACAAAGAATCGGATACGATTTATCTGAGAGCGAGATATTATTCACCGACAACAGGAAGATTTATAAGCCGAGACAGCGATCCCGGAACATCAGCAGATCCGCTTAGTCTTAACTTGTATACATACTGTCATAACAATCCGGTACTTTATACTGATCCGAGTGGGCATGGTGTATTCAGCAAAATCGGAAGCGGTATAAAAAAAGCAGCCAAAGCAGTAAAGAACTGGGCAAATGACCGAGTAGACGACTGGAAGACCGGAATAGTAATGCTCAAAGAAAGTGGCGGAGCAGGAGAAGTATTTGCAAGCTACAGTGAAGGTGTAGTAGATTCTCTTGGTTCTACCATAAGTGCGGTAAGACATCCGGTACAAACTGCGAAAGAGATTGGTGCAGGGTTTAAAGCAATAGCAAGTGACCCGACAGGAGCAGCTTCACAATTTGCGGCTTCTGTAAAAAGTACGATTTCAGATGTAGGTAAAGGCGATTATAACAGCGTTGCATATATGCTTGGCGGTTTATCTGTAGATGTGGTAAGCGGTGTAGCAGGAAATGCAGCCGGTCGTGTAGCAAAAGATGTAGCAAGCGGTGCAGCAGCGAAACTGGCAACATCAAAAATCGGTAACAAAGTAAGTTCTGCAAAATGTACCATACTCAATAATGGCTGTTTCGTTGCAGGAACACTCGTACTGACGATAGACGGTCATAAGCCTATAGAAACTATAGAATCCGGGGATTTTGTACTGTCATCCGATCCTGAAACAGGAGAAGTAACGTACAAAGAAGTGTTACAGACATATGTGTTTATCAAGGATGCACTTGTGTATGTGACGATTAACGGAGAAGTTATAGAAACAACAAAAGAACATCCATTCTGGATTGAAGGACAGGGCTGGACAAAGGCTAAGTTCCTAAATACTGGTGATGTGCTTCGTGATGCTGATGGTAACAACATTACTATCGACAATGTTGATATTGTTCCACTTCCTGAAAATCAGTACATTATTGTTTATAACCTTGAGGTTGCCGATTATCATACTTATTATGTGTCGGAATCAAATATTTTGGTGCATAATACCTGCTATGATGATATTAAGTGGAAAGGATTTAGTTCAAGTAAAAAGGATGGTTTAAGCGGTTTACAACGTCATTATCAAAAACATGTTGTTAATAATGGTGAATTTGGAGGAGTGACAAAATTAAGCCAAAACCAGTATTTGAGTAAGGCAAGAGAATTTGCAAGGAACACTAGTCAAGAACTGCAACGTACAAAAGTTGGCAATTTCTATATAAAATATGATCCTAACTCACGATACACTTTCATTGGACATATTAAAAAAAGAGAAATTCGGACATTCTATCAAGCAGATCTATCTATTGCAGCCGACCCTTTTAGTGCTGCAATAGAGTATGCTAAGGGTTTGATCAATGAATGAATATGCTAAAGCAAGAAAGGCAATTATATCAGAATTAGTAGAGTTCAAACTCACTCATTTAGATATTGACACCAAGGATCTATTAATAAATAATAATTGGGGACTGACGTTAGATGAATTTGATCAATGCGAGTACCCTCTCGAATTAAAAGAAGAACTATTAAACGAATATTCTCCGAAGCATGAAATTACATCCGATTTCTACGATCCATTGATAAGAGCAGTTATCAGTGTCGAGCTAAACGAATACACAAATTCCGAACTGGAACGCTTATACTACAAGTTATTTGGATATAGCGTAGATGTTAAAGGAGAAGAAAAAAATACGCGTTTGTATAATTGCCCATGTTGTCATAATAGTACATTGGATGAACGAGGTCAATATTATATTTGTCCAATTTGTGATTGGGAAGACGATGGACTTGACTATGATCATATTAGTCATTGTAATGGTATGCGATTAAGTATCGCACAAAAAAAATTCAAAGAGTATGGTAGTATATACTATGAAGAAGATTGAATAATTGCACATATAATGAATTTGTCCATAGCCTAATGGCGCACTCAAAAACCTTTCCATATAAGTCTAATTCAGCATTGTGGAGCATACCACAATAAGCAGATACCCAAACGGAACTGAACACTTAACAGCAAGCTCTCAGAAACGCTCTGTAAGCGTTTCTGAGGGCTTTTCTTTTTCGGCAGTTAGTTTTCAGGTAAGCGATACGTTTAACCACGACTTCCACGAAGCACGAAATTATGCTATACTTGTGATACAAAAATAATTCAAGTATAGAAATGGAGCAGATCATATGGAAAATAAGATCCCTGAAGAATGGACAGAAATGGTGAGAAGTCAGGAGTGCAGTGGGAAACTACAACAACAAATCAGGTGAATACACTTCCCTGCTCCAGAGCGAAAGCAAAAAGTTCATAAACGAACACACAGGCAAGGAAGAAACAAGCATAACAGCGTATGAGTATGACAAAAACGGAAGTCAGCTTGTAAAGACAAACAACGAGAAAACAGAACGCAACACCTACGACAGTACAGGACAGCTTATATCTTACACAGACGGAGAAACCACAGCAAGTTACACGTATGATGTAAACGGTCTTAGAAAAAGCAAAACTGTAGACGGTGAAACTATTACACACATCTGGAACGGAAACGGACAGATAATAGCAGACGTAACCGAAGGTAAATACTATCAGGCAGACTGTTATGTTCAAAGCACGGGTATCACAGCAAAGTACAGCTTTACAAACGGAAGAAAGACAGCATATGAGTATTATCTGAAAAATGCACACGGAGATGTAGTAGGAATAACAGATGATACGGGAGCAGTAAAGAAGATTTACAGATATGATGCTTTCGGTGTTGAAAAGAACAAAGACGAAAGCGATACAAATGCATTCAGATACTGCGGAGAATATTACGACAAAGAATCGGATACGATTTATCTGAGAGCGAGATATTATTCACCGACAACAGGAAGATTTATAAGCCGAGACAGCGATCCCGGAACATCAGCAGATCCGCTTAGTCTTAACTTGTATACATACTGTCATAACAATCCGGTACTTTATACTGATCCGAGTGGGCATGGTGTATTCAGCAAAATCGGAAGCGGTATAAAAAAAGCAGCCAAAGCAGTAAAGAACTGGGCAAATGACCGAGTAGACGACTGGAAGACCGGAATAGTAATGCTCAAAGAAAGTGGCGGAGCAGGAGAAGTATTTGCAAGCTACAGTGAAGGTGTAGTAGATTCTCTTGGTTCTACTATAAGTGCAGTAAGGCATCCGGTACAAACTGCAAAAGAGATTGGTGCAGGGTTTAAAGCAATAGCAAGTGACCCGACAGGAGCAGCTTCACAGTTTGCGGCTTCTGTAAAAAGTACGATTTCAAAGGACAGGGCTGGACAAAGGCTGAGTTTCTGAAGGCAGGAGATGTTGTAAGGTCGGAAGATGGTTCGGGTATTGAGATAGATGATGTTGAAATATTTGAACTTCCGGAAGATGAGTATGTTGTTGTTTATAACTTTGAGGTTACTGATTCCCATAGTTATTTTGTGTCGAAATTTGATGTTTTGGTGCATAATCGTTGTAATGTCCAAGTGAAGAAATTTACTCAGTATACAGGAAATTCTCCAATTGGTGAAGTGCATCATGGTCTTCCTGAACAGTATAGTAAATGGTTTGGAAGCAGAGTATACAACAAAAATAAAATGAAGATTGGGCAGACTATAGATATAAATTCCGGTGAGTTTTATTACGATTTACCTAAAGGGCTTCATCGTTTAAAATCAGGGCATGGAATTCATACTAAATCCAGTTATACTGGGAAAAACATGGAATAAAGCTTGGGGAGAATATATTAGATTAAATCCAAATGCGACTGCTGAAGAAACATTAGCACATCTAAGACAGCTGGAACGAGATTTTGGTATTGTAAAATATAAAGCGAAGAGAGGAAAATGATGTATTACTTTATTGAACCTAAATATTTTGGAAAAAGAGAAATATACATTATTCCAAATGAAAATATATGGACGCCTAATATATGCACTATGTGTGGAGGGAATAATGTTATAACTTCAGTTCCAGCAAGTATAGAAATAAAAGGAATACCGTGTGATTTTTATGAAAATTCAGGTAAGCTATTTATTTCTTCTAAATGTTTAGAAGTATTCAGAACTTTAGAGTTAACAGGATATTCAGTATTACCTGCACAAGCAAAATCAGAAAATAGTGTATTGTTTTCTAAGAACCTTGAATATTACGAACTGATTATTCAAGGAAAGTGTGGATATGCTAAGGATCTTCATCATAATATTTTACCAAAGTGCGATTTGTGTGGAAGAAGATTTCCACTTAAAGAAAGTATCGCCGGGCTTTGCTTTGATAATGCTGATTATGATGGAAGTAGTATTTTTGCGTTTAATAATCTTACAAATTTGCCGATTGTTGACGATGTGATAAAAAAACAACTTATAAAATTCAAACTATCCAACTTTAAATTCACCGCTATATCAGAGATGATAATAATGTAAAACAAATATCCATATTCGAAAAAATGAATATGGATATATAGCATACTTGAATGTATATAATGAATGAAACTTCATTGGTATAACTTCCGAAGTTGTGTAATTAAAACTTCGGGAGTTATATTTTTTATTATATCAGAGAATTTTTGATCTTTATAATTTCGTCAGCTGAAAAGCCTGTCTGAGAGATGATTTCATTGATATCGACGTTGTTTTTGATAAGGTAAGTAGCAAATCTGGTCAGTCCTTCATTTCTGCCAATCTCGATACCTTCACTTTTTCCAATCTCGATACCCTTACTCTTGCCAATGATAACACCCTCTTCAAATCCTTCACTTTTACCAAGATTTTTATAATCTTCAAAAGCCTTGCACATATCAAATTCCTCCTCTTCTTTGGCATCAAAGTCAATGTAATAAATATTATAACATATATTTATTTAAATGTACATATAACTGTTCAGATAACGCAAACGCTTGAAAAATACATATAAGAAGTGGTATAATTTATTTAAATAATGATGTTGTAAAAAATATCTTATTTTTGATATTTCAAAAGAATTTATAAGGTGATTCATTGATGACAGACAGTAAAAATAACAGAACTGATATAATTAAAGAAATAATAGATTTCAAAATGTTAAGCATTGACTCTGATACCAGAGAACTAATAATAAATAATAACTGGGGATTAGATGAAGAAGAATTTGATAAATGTGATTATCCTTATGAATTGAAGACAGAACTGCTGACAGAATGTTGGTCAAAGCATGATGTATCTTCTGAATTTTACGATCCTTTGATAAGAAAAGTTCTTTTGAATGAATTTTTAGAATATACAAATCAGGAACTTAAATTGTTATATTATGAAATAACAGGCGTTAAAATAGATATCATAGAAGAACAAAAGAAATCTGATGATTTTTTCTCTTGTCCATGTTGTCTTGGTAAAACATTAAGTGAACGTGGGCAGTATTTTATTTGTTCTGTGTGTGATTGGGAAGACGATGGCATCGATGCTGAACACTATAGTCATTGCAATGGTATGAAATTAAGCGTTGCCAGTGATAATTACAGAAAAAGGGGAAGTATTTATAAAAATAAATAATTATGATTGAACTTGTTTTAAATGTGGTAAAAAGAATACAAAATGATAAATATAACGCAGATATCAATATTCAATATAATGATACAACTGAAGATTTGCTGACTACTGAAAATAATATTGATATTACGTTGCCTGATGAATTGAAGATGATACATGATAAATTCAGTAAGGTACATATTTCATGGAAAAGAAATGATAAGAGAGGATATTTTGTTCTGCTTTCATTAAAGGAAATATATCGTGTAAAGGAAGATTTCAAAACATTTGCAACAGATTTTTGTTTATATTCCGAACTTGATGAAAAAGAGAGCATAAAGCAAGATTTATTAAGTTGGATTCCTGTTTTGTATTTCCCTAACGGTGACTATTTTTGTATAGATACTCGTACAGGTGCTATTGTTTTGTTTGACCATGAAATTACTGAGGATTATTTGAATCTGCATGGAATAAAGATAGCAAATAATTTTAATGAATTGATTAAAAAGTGGAGTAAAGTTTTGTTTGTGGACATATACGACTGGAGTCTTGGCGTAGATGAAAATGGTCTTAATTTATCTGAGAAAATATTTGATGGTATATTATAATGTTGATATTCAGAACAGAAAATATCTATTATGAGGTGAGTTATGAGAAGGATTTTAGGTAATGTAGGTAGCTTTAAGTTGCCAAATGGCAAATATGGTTTTGGCAGAATATTTAAATCACCATGTGTGGCATTTTACAAACATATCGGTGAAACTGAAAAAGATGTACCTCCTACAGAAGACTATGCTTTTATAGTTGGTGTTTATGATTATGCCGTTACCGAAATGAAAATGGTTGAAAAGAGGAGGTTTGAAAGTATAGAAGAAGTAACTCCACCGCCATCGTACATAAAAGACCCTATTTCAAAAAAATTTTTTCTGTATATAGATGATGAAATACGCCCTGCTACACGTGAGGAATGCAGAAATCTTGAAGTGTGTGCAGTTTGGGACTTGGATCATGTCAGAGATCGTCTTATGGGAAATGATATATGGAACGATAAAGAGTGGGACTGAAAATCTTTGAAATTCGACTTTTATGTTGCAAGAGTGCAAAACGTCAAGCCTATGATTTTTAATGATATATGCGGTTATTATGAGGTTAATGACAGGTGCTATTGGTAATAAAACATAGAATATAAATAAAAAAACAGCAAACTTTTGAAGTCTGCTGTTTTTTTATTTATCACGATTTTTCTTTTTAAGCATTTTCTTTTCATACATGATTTTGTCGGCTTCAGACAGGAGTTTGTTGAAGTCGCCGTATTCTTCGTATGGAACAGAGAATATTCCGACACTTGTAGAAACCTTGTATGGCTTTTTAGAAATAGAGTTGTATCTTTCAAGGAAAGCATGGATCTTATTTTCGATCTCATCTTTATCATATGTGCCGAAAAACCAGCTTATAAGTTCGTCACCGCCAAATCTTGAACACAAAGCATTGTCAGGACAGCTGTGTTTGAGTGCGAGTGCTGATACCTTGATCGCGTTGTCACCTTCTTTGTGTCCGAAAGTGTCGTTTATATACTTTAGTCCGTCAAGGTCAGTTATGATGATATTCAGCGTTTCTCCCGTATGGTCTTCGTTTTTCAGGCACTTTGAAACAGCCTTGAAAAATCCGTGGCGGTTGTAAAGACTTGTGAGGGAGTCGTATTTGTACATATTTTCTACCTGGCTTATCAGGTGTTTCTGATATCTCATGTCACGGATACCGCCGATTGCGGTATTAAGCGCCATAGTAGCCCATGTAGTTTCCTGATAATCTGTTACTTTTGCATTTTTAAAGTGGAAACATACATAACCTATTGGTACATTCATGTAGTCGATAGCAAGAAAAAGCAGAGGTATTCCAAGTGCAAGTTTTGAGCTGAGATTTGGGATTATATCTTTTCTTTTGATTTCCTGCATATCCATAAGATCTTCAGAGTCGCAGAAAACAAACATATTATCTTCAAAACCTTTGCATTCGTCACCAACAGGATTTATCGTATCGTCCATACATGATGCGTTTAATACACAACACATTTCAATATGATGTTTTGAAGATTTCCAGAGTTTTGAGGCATCTTCAAAAGAACATATCTGCATTTTATTTGATATACTCATCATGACGCAACCTTCGTCCTGATGTCTGAAAAATCTGTTGTTAAGATTTGCAAAATACGTACTTAAATCTATTTTTGAATTTACAGTACAA
This sequence comes from Ruminococcus sp., assembly GCA_015066745.1. Taxonomy (GTDB): domain Bacteria; phylum Bacillota; class Clostridia; order Oscillospirales; family Ruminococcaceae; genus HUN007. The sequence continues at coordinate 14,258 of SVNW01000010.1, forward strand.
CCGCATGACTCAAAAATAAGAAGCTCGCAGTCAACTGTATTATTTTCTTTTATTATTCCTGTCTCAAAATAATCTATTATAAGTTCGACCGCAACTTTTGCCATAGTTTTATAACTGCATGAAACTGTGGTTATTTTTGGACAGGTCAGATATACTTCATCTATACCGTCAAATCCTGTAACTATTACGTCCTGCGGAACAGAATATCCTGCCTGCTGAAGAATAGTACAGACTGTTATAGCCATTATGTCATTTGCGCATATTATTGCACGAGGAATTTTTCCTGATTTTATAATTTTTTCTGTTGCAATTATGGTAGGTTCGGTCCAGAAGTCACCATAGCTTACCATACTTTCATCAAAAGGAATACCATGCTCTTCAAGTGTCTGCATAAAAACTTCACGTCTTGAATCAGCAAAAGGATTTCCTTTGCTTCCGCTCATAAAGTGAATATCTGTAATGCCGTGTTCGACTATGATGTGTTCTATTACAGATTTCATACCTGTACGGTGATCGAAGTTTATGTTTATGCAGTTTTCATAGTAGCCTTCAATTATTACAGCAGGAATATTGTTGCTTCTTGCTCTGTCAATAATTCTTTGAGACAGAGGATGACATTTTAGTTTATCGTCCATAATAATAACTGCATCCGTAATGTCATAATCTATCAGATCGTATACAGCGGCATCACCTCTGTCAACGTCTTCAAAACGGTGCAGTGCTTCGTCATACATATGAAGCTCAGTGCATATCGTGTAAACAAAAAGCCGGCATTTGTGCGGACATAGTAAATTATTTAGTGAGTTTATAAATTCGTAGTTTAGTAAATCATGTATACGTGATATACATAAAGCGATTATTTTGTAACCATCAATCATGGTCTTCCCCCCCTTGCCCTATCATTATATATTATTTTAACATATTTATAATACTTTTTCAATTGTTTTTTTCGATATTTACTGATTGATAAATTTATAAATTTCAACAGTTGCTTTTGTGCATTATAACGGTTATAATTATATTATAAAATCAGAAAAAAGTATATATTTATCAATTGGGGGTGATTTGTATGTTAATGACAGACCCGGCAGGTTTTAGTATCCTTGATATACTTTCAGAAAAACCGTCTGATATAACAGAACTTTCGGAAAAACTCAGTGCTGATATTGATAAAACAGGCGAAACTCTGACTGCTCTTGAGAAATCAGGTTATATATATAATAAAGAAAACGTTTATTATATAAACAAAAATTCTTTTAAAGAACTGTCCTGTAAAATAGAAAAATATTGCGCTGATGAAGAGGAGGAAATATATCAGCTTGACACCAAAAAAGCTTTGTCAGAACACTTTTTTGCCAAAAGAGAAAATGGGTTCTCATATGCGCCTTTTGAAAGGGAAATAGCTTTTTATGAAAGTGTACGTTCGGGAAGTCTTGAAACGGTAAAAACACTTTTTACACCACTTGGCGGAGAAGGTTTCGGGGTGTTGTGCAGTGATGAACTGAGAAATCTCAAATATCATCTGGTCATATCCATTGCTATGATAACAAGATTTTGTATAAATGGCGGAATGACTCCCGAAGAAGCGTACAGCATGAGTGATGTGTATATAAGGAAAACTGACAACTGCCGTAGTCATAAAGAAATAAATGAAGTACATTATGAAATGGTAGTGGCTTTTACCAAAGAAATGCGCAGAATACGTAACAAGTGCATTTATTCGAGAACAGTTGTGCATATGATAGACTATATAAGTGAGCATCTTCACGAAAAAATACTCATCACTGATATAGCGAAAGCAGTAAAATGCAGTGTTCCTTATCTTTCGAGAATTTTTCATGCGGAAACAGGAATGCCTGTGAGTACATACATAACTCAGAAAAAAATAGAGGCAGCTGCAAATATGATACAGTTTTCAAACTGTTCGGCTCTTGAAATAAGCAACTACCTTCATTTCAGTTCGCAGAGTTATTTTATAAAACAGTTTAAAAATATCATCGGCATGACACCAAAAGAGTACAGAAACAAATATTATTCTGTCGGTTGGCTTACAAGCAAAATAAAAAAAGAAGGTTAAGATATTACTATTTTAGATGGTAAAATGATATTAATAAAATCATTGTAATGATATACTCAAAATATACTGCAGAGTATGTTTTATACCCTGATAATACGAAGAACTACAACTTGTAATCAAATGAAATATTGTTTTTTTCTGCAGTCTGTTTTTTAGAGCAAAACTTTGAAGATTACTTTTTAAATCTGTCGGAGGTTATAAAGAAATGAAGAAGTATATCAAAAATAAGATTTTTTTATTTTCGCTTTTAGCAAGTGTTTGTATGGGTGGCGTGTGTGTAAGTGCAGCCGGAAACCTTGATTTTGATGCTGATGGCAAAATAAGTGTAAATGATTTTAATGCTTATTGTAAATATTTCATAGGAAAAAGTACATATATTTCAGGAGATACAGATGTGAATAATGATGGTAAAGTAAATATTGCTGATGTCTGTGTGCTTAAAAATACAATTGCAGATCCACCGCAGACTCCTTCCGGTTCGTCTATACCGGATTACGGAACAGCACCTGACACATCGGCAACGATATATTCCAACTTCAGACAAGGAGAAACTAAAGAATTCTTCGCATCAGACGGTTGGTCGAACGGTTCATGTTTTGACTGTGTATGGAGAGGTTCAAATGCAACATTTAAAGATGGTGCGTTAAACCTTACTATAGACAAGGATTACAGCGGACAGTACAATTATTCCGGAGCAGAGTACAGAACATATGATTTCTATCACTACGGATATTATGAAACATCTATGCAGGCAATAAAGAATGACGGTGTAGTATCATCATTCTTTACATACACAGGTCCTTCAGACAATAATCCGTGGGACGAAATAGATATCGAAATTCTTGGTAAGGATACCACAAAGGTACAGCTCAACTATTACACAAACGGAGTAGGAAATCACGAATATATGTATGATCTCGGATTTGATGCTTCTGAGGGTTATCATACATATGGATTTGATTGGCAACCTGACCATATCACATGGTATGTAGACGGCAAACCGGTATATACAGCTACTCAGAATATTCCTTCAACACCGGGAAAAATTATGATGAACACATGGCCCGGAACAGGTGTTGACGAATGGTTAAAGGCATATAACGGAAAGACTCCTCTCACAGCAAGATATCAGTGGGTAACATATAAAGAGAGTGCATCTTCCGGAAATGGTAACAACAATACCGGAAACAATAATAACAATAACAATAATAATAATCAGAATAACAATTCATCTATGAAGGATTATGGTACAGCACCTGATACTTCGGCAACGATCTATTCCAATTTCAGACAGGGAGAAACTAAAGAATTCTTTGCGTCAGACGGTTGGTCGAACGGTTCATGTTTTGACTGTGTATGGAGAGGTTCAAATGCAACATTTAAAGATGGTGTGTTAAACCTTACTATAGACAAGGATTACAGCGGACAGTACAACTATTCCGGAGCAGAGTACAGAACATATGATTTCTATCATTACGGATATTATGAAACTTCAATGAAGGCAATAAAGAACGACGGTGTAGTATCATCATTCTTTACATACACAGGACCTTCAGACAATAATCCATGGGACGAAATAGATATCGAAATTCTCGGTAAGGATACCACAAAGGTACAGCTCAACTACTACACAAACGGAGTAGGAAATCACGAATATATGTATGATCTCGGATTTGATGCTTCTGAGGGATTCCATACATATGGATTTGACTGGCAGCCTGACCATATTACATGGTATGTAGACGGCAAGGCTGTATATACAGCAAATCAGAACATTCCTTCAACACCGGGAAAAATCATGATGAATGCATGGCCGGGAACAGGCGTTGATGAATGGCTCAAGGCATTTAACGGAAAGACACCTCTTACAGCACAGTATCAGTGGGTAACATATAAAAAGAGTGGCTCTTCCGGAAATAATAACAACAATAATAACAATACCGGAAACAATAATAATAACAATACAGGCAACAATAATCAGAACACAGGTTCAGCTATAAAAGATTATGGTACAGCACCTGATACTTCAGCAACGATCTACTCCAACTTCAGACAGGGAGAAACTAAAGAATTCTTCGCATCAGACGGTTGGTCAAACGGTTCATGTTTTGACTGTGTATGGAGAGGTTCAAATGCAACATTTAAAGATGGCGCATTAAACCTTACTATAGACAAGGATTACAGCGGACAGTACAACTATTCGGGAGCAGAGTACAGAACATATGATTTCTATCACTACGGATATTATGAAACATCTATGCAGGCAATAAAGAATGACGGTGTAGTATCATCATTCTTTACATACACAGGTCCTTCAGACAATAATCCGTGGGACGAAATAGATATCGAAATTCTTGGTAAGGATACCACAAAGGTACAGCTCAACTACTATACAAACGGAGTAGGAAATCACGAATATATGTATGATCTCGGATTTGATGCTTCTGAGGGTTATCATACATATGGATTTGACTGGCAGCCGGATCACATCACATGGTATGTAGACGGCAAACCGGTATATACAGCTTATGACAATATTCCTTCAACACCGGGAAAGATCATGATGAACACATGGCCCGGAACAGGTGTTGACGAATGGTTAAAAGCATATAACGGAAAGACTCCTCTCACAGCAAGATATCAGTGGGTGACATATAAAAAGAAATAATATATATAACTTATTGATTTCTTGCAATCATTTTTGAAACTTTCTATATACACATTTGACATACAATCAGAAATCCTGTCGGAATTTTTCGGCAGGATTTTTGATTGTATTTTTGTGCTTTAAAAAAACTTGAAAAAATTGTGAGAAATGCATATAGAAAAAGTCTTGAAAACGATTAACAAAAGTGTTATAATAAGCATGTAAACGATTAACTTGTTAATATCCAAAATATTGTTTAAAAATTTGAAAGGATTGTGTATTAAATGTTTAAGAAGAAAGGTTTGTCAATCGTTGCAGGAATGACCGCAGTTATCATGGGTGTTGGTTCGTTAGCATACTATCATGTTAATGAAAACATACCTGTTGTTGTAAATGCCGCAGCAGAAGAAATGAGAGACATCAGTTCGGCTGAACTCGTAAAGGATATGGGCCTAGGCTGGAATCTCGGAAATACATTTGACTGTATAGGTGACTGGATAACACCAGGAGCTACATCAAATTATGAAACTGCATGGGGAAATCCTGTTACAGAGCAGGCTATGATAAAGCAGATCAAAAAACAAGGTTTCAAGACAGTAAGAATACCTGTTACCTGGACACATAATGTTGACTCTGATAATAAGATAAAAGCTGAATGGATCACAAGAGTAAAAGAAGTAGTTGACTGGTGCATCGAAGAAGATCTTTATGTAATAATAAATCTTCACCATGATGGTGGCGGAGATACTTCTGCATGGATAAGAAATGCACAGAAGGATTATGCGACTACCGAAAAGAAATTTGTTGATATATGGAAACAGATTTGTGAGGAATTTAAAGATTATTCTGATTATCTTGTTTTTGAGTCAATGAACGAAGTTGAATTTACATCTGTTTCAAAGAGTGAAGCTTATGAACTCCTTAACAAACTCAATCAGTCATTTGTTGACACTGTACGTGCTTCAGGAGCAAACAATGCCAAGAGACATCTTCTTATTGCAGGATACAATACCGATATCGCACAGACAAGTGATTCAAGATATCAGATGCCAAGTGACCCTGAAAACAAGCTTATTTTATCACTTCACTACTATACTCCGTCTCCTTTCTGCGTAGCAGAAGCAAATGTATCATGGTGTACACCAAGAACCACATGGGGAACAGCGGATGATTATGCAGAACTTGAAGCTAATATGCAGAAGGTTTATCTTAACTTTATAAACAAGGGTGTTCCTGTTATAATCGGTGAGTATGGTGTTCTTACAGAAGAAAAGAATCAGAAAGATCCCGAGTCTATAGAAAAGTTCCTCAGTGCAACTGCTTTGACAGCACTCGAATATGGCATATGCCCTGTTTTGTGGGATAGCGGAAACAGCGGAGATATGCAGTATTTTAACAGAAAAACTCTTGATTTCAATTCTCAGGACATAGAAGATGTATATTTCGGACTTTCAAAGAAAATTGAAAACAATGAAATAGACTACAGAGAAGTTGAAGTAACAACATATGATGAAAAAACTGTTGATATTGCAGCAGATGGCTGGATAGATGTAAGTGGTTTTGAAAAGAAACCTATAGGTGTAAGATTCAATATCAGCTGTTCAACTGACTGGGACAGCCAGGGCGGTGGCGGAATAAATCTTACAGGCGACTGGGATAACTGCGCACAGTTCGGTTTTAACAGTGTATATGATACAGTTGAAGTAATGTTCAAGGAAGAAGAAATAGCTAATATGACAGACAGCATAGGTATGTGGTTCTGGTGGACATTGCTTGATGATCCGAATGATGAAAATTCCGGACATACTTCTGAACTTTCATTTAAAAACAATAAAGTAACACTTCTTTTTGAAGGCACAAAGAAGCCGGCAGAAACAACAACTGTTACAACTACACAGAAACCCGAAGAAACAACAACTTCGGCTACAACAACACAGAAGCCTGAAGAAACAACGACTTCAGTTACAACAACACAGAAGCCTGAAGAAACAACAACTTCAGTTACAACAACACAGAAGTCTGAAGAAACAACAGTTACAACAAATAACGTTCCAGCACCACAGAATAAAGTAGGCGACTTTAATGCTGACGGTGAGACAGATCTTACAGACCTTACACTTTTATCATTATATCTTCTTGGAGATAATGATTTTAATGAAGTACAGCTTAGCTTAGCTGATGTAAATGCTGATGGCAGTATCGATGTTGCCGATCTTGCACACTATAAACAGTTCGTTTCTAAGGATAATGTTGTTCTTGGTAAATAAAATTTTTGATAAATTTATAAACATTTTTCAATTTTAAAAAATATAGCTAAAAAATCCTCACCGTTAAAAAAGTGAGGATTTTTTGTTTGCTAGATCTAAGATGAACATAAAAAGTAGAACTACAAAGATTATAAAAATATAAATGTCGAAAATACGAGCTTTATTGAAAATGGTGTACAATAAATGTAGTTTTGCTTACTGCTTTAAAACTGAGATGTGTATACCATAGCATTTATAAAATGTCAACGATAATGCGACCAACTCAAATGTGAACACAGTGTGTGCCGAATTGGATACGCCTGAGATACATATTTTTATACGTTAAATCTGAAAAGAACGATATCTCCGTCGTTCATTACATATTCTTTTCCTTCAAGTCTTACAAGACCCTTTTCCTTTGCAGCAGCCATAGTACCGCTTGCCATGAGATCGTCAAATGAGATAACTTCTGCTCTGATAAAGCCTTTTTCGAAGTCAGTATGTATTTTTCCGGCAGCCTGCGGAGCTTTTGTGCCTTTTGTGATAGTCCATGCACGTACTTCGGGAGTTCCTGCTGTAAGATATGAAATAAGACCGAGAAGTGAATAACCTTCCTTGATGATTCTGTTAAGACCTGATTCTTTAAGACCGAGATCGCTTAAAAACATTGCCTTGTCTTCAGCGTCCATGTCTGATATTTCGGCTTCTATCTGCGCGCAGATAGGGAATATAGCAGAGTTTTCGTCAGCAGCTATCTTGCATACTGTCTTATAGTGCTCGTTTGTTTCTATATTGTTTACAAAATCGTCTTCACTGAGATTTGCAGCATAGATTACAGGCTTTGCAGAGAGGAGCGGAGAAGTTTTGAGCATTTCGAGTTCATCATCTGTTGCAGGGTAGGAACGTGCCGGCTTTCCTGCTTCAAGGTGTTCTTTAAGAGCAGAGAAAAAGTCGATTTCAGCCTGATACTTTTTATCGCCTTTTACCATTTTCTTTGCTTTGTCTATTCTTCTGTCAACCATTTCGATATCGGAGAAGATAAGTTCAAGGCTTATTGTTTCTATATCACGTGCAGGATTTATTTCACCGTCAACATGAATAATATCCATGCTTTCAAAACATCTTACAACATGTACTATTGCGTCAACTTCACGTATATCTGCAAGGAATTTGTTTCCGAGACCTTCACCTTTTGAAGCACCTTTTACAAGACCTGCGATATCGACAAATTCAAGAGTAGCAGGTGTAAATTTTTCCGGATTGTACATCTTAGCAAGAGCGTCAAGACGTTCGTCCGGAACGGAAACGATGCCTATGTTTTTATCTATAGTGCAGAACGGATAGTTTGCAGATTCTGCACCTGCGTTTGTAAGGGCGTTGAATAATGTACTCTTTCCTACGTTAGGAAGTCCGACCATACCAAGTTTCATATTATTAAAGATCCTTTCAGTTGATAGATTTTGTCTGCATTCGAATATTTCGGGCAGTATTAATATAATCATATCATAATTTAATGAAAATAACAAGTGGTTTTTGAGTATTGGCAGATAAAATAAAATTTAGAAATTATAGTGAAATATATATGTAAAAAATATTTGTTATATAGTTGACATTTCGATTGTATAGTGCTAAAATAAAAGTATGTATCAGGGGGAGATACCCATAATAAAAAACGAAGGTACAAATATATATAAAGTTGCAAGGGGGAAGAAACCCATGGAAAAAAACATTATTGTGACAGACAGAACAGGCGAAAGATTAGGTTTTACCTATCTTAAAAGAGCAAAAGGATTAGTTAAGAACGGCAGGGCGGAGTTTATAAGTGACAGAGAAATAAAGCTTCTTAGTGATGATTTTTCTCTTACAAGTGAAGACTCTCAGCCGGATTCAACGGAGGTAAATAAAATGAGCGATATTAACTTAAATAAAGACGACAGCGTTTCTGTTTTGAATGAGGAAAACAACATTTACTTTAATGCAAGAGAGTGGTCGATTTGTTCAGATCCGGCTACTTCAAAGGGAGAACGTACATTTGTTACGGATTTTGAAAACAATCTTTCAGAATCATACTGTATAGGAGATAAAACGCAGTCGGTTACCGAAATAGGTACAAAACAGCTTATATTAAACAAAAACACACAGTATATGTTTTACTTCTGGCTTAAACTGGATAAAAACATAAAATATGATGCAGTGTGTCAGTTACAGATAATATATAACAGTGACTTTGAAAACAAGCGAGTATATATGCTCAGTAACAACAACATCAGACCAATAAAAGCAACCGATGGTTGGCGACTTTACAAGATTCCTTTTACAACTGAGGAAAATGAATATACACAGCTTAGATTTTCAGTCAAGTCGGCCATATGTACTATAATTCCGGGTAAGGAACTCAAGTATTATTCTGAGCTTCCTGATGATTACAGTTTTGAGACTGTTCGTGAAGAGAGTGAACCGGAAGAAGAGGCTGATAACAATGATGTAAAGAATGCTTTTGAAAATATTTCAAATTCATTCAGGGACTTTTTTGGAAAGTTTGATACTTCAAATAAAAATCAGTCCGGCAGTAGTACTACAGATCAGGGCAGTGATGGAAACAGAACTGTAAAAGATCCGTTTACTGCGTTTAATGATTTTGCAAAACAATTAAAAAGAGATGTTCAGAGAGAAGTAAACAAAAATATACGTAATGACATTTACACTGACATCAAAGCAATGAAAGACGATATAGTAAACGAGATAAAAAATACTTTTAACAATAATAAAAATCAATAAAAATAAAGCCGTTATTATTAAGAATGGCGGTTTAAAGCGATGTATAAAGGTTACACAGAGATATTCTGTGTAACCTTTTATTTTCAAATTGGGTCTTTGTGCTTAAAACAGTGACTGATATAGTTATGTAAATCATGTTATATAAAATCCTGCGGAACAAGGTGAAACTATAATTTTTCCATCGGCATATTTTAAATCACTGCCAAAAGAATAAACTTTTTCTTTTGGTGTGTATTTGCAGGAAAACGAAACTTCTTTCTTTGCAGGATTGATGATAATGAGTATTTTTTCATTTGATGAATTTCTTATATAAGCAAGAGGATAGGCATTCTTCTTAGCATATACAAATTCAATTTCTGAATAATTATGTAAGGCAGGGTGTGAACGGCGGATGGAAATAAGTTTTCTGACTTCGTTGTAGAGTGAATTTTTATCAGCAATTTGTGATTGAACATCAGGTCTGTCTTCACTTTCGTCTTGTTTTATATATAATTTTTCGGGAGATGCCAAACTGAATCCTGCATTGAGTGATTTGTCCCACTGCATAGGTGAACGAGAACCGGTTCTGTTATATCCGCCTTCGACAGATTGCAGGTTTTCTATATATCTCATACCGATTTCATCGCCATAGTATATAAACGGTGCACCGGGAACAGATAAAAGAAAAGCAAATGCAATTTTTAGATTATCTCCATGTATACTTCTTGCAAGTCTGTCCATATCATGATTTCCTGATGGAATACATATAAGTCCGTTATGTTTTGATTTTTCATAGTTTATCATATACTTTTTTACAAATTCACTTATGTCGCCTTTTCCTTCAGGGGAAAAGAAAGGTTCTTCGCATCTGAAAAGATCGTTGTAATGAGAAGAACCAAAATGCAGAAGAAAATCCATATGAAAACCACTTTGTAATGATTTATCAGGTTCTCCCCATTCGGAAATTATTGCAGAATCAGGAAATTCTTCATCAAGAAATTTGCGGATTTTTTGCCATAGAGCGATAGTTCCTTTTTTATCCTTGTCGTTTTTTACAAGAACTCCTGCCATATCGACACGAAAACCGTCACAACCCATTCGGAGCCAGAAACGCATAATATTTTTTATTTCTTCAAGTGTAGACAAGGCTGCTTCGCTTTCAGTTGACATCTGCCACTTCTTTTTCGGATCGGGGTCATAAAAGCCGTAGTTTAATGCGGGCTGATGTGAGAAAAAGTTTACTACGCAAGAACCGTCTCTGTCTGAGATTCCCCTTATAGTTCCCATGTTATCCGGTTCTTCCCAGATGCTGTCTGTCCATATATAACGGTCACTGAATTTATTTCTTTCTGCTTTAAGAGATTCTTTGAACCATGGGTGTTCAACCGACGTGTGTCCGGGAACTAAATCTAAAAGAATATGCATTTCTCTTTTGTGTACTTCTGAAAAAAGTTGTTTAATATCTTCATTTGAACCATATCTCGGAGCAACTGTATAATAATCTGAAATATCATAACCTGCATCGCCGAAAGGTGATACATAGCAAGGGTTCAGCCATATTGCATTGCAACCAAGTTCTTTGATATAATCAAGTTTAGTTATAATTCCGTTTATATCACCGATACCATCACTGTTGCTGTCACAGAATGACTGGGGATAAATTTCATAGAAAATTGCATCTGAAAGCCATGTTGGTCGATTGTTATTTTTCATAGTATATCCTCTCTTTCTTAAGATTATTGAAATATTGGTTTCTATATGATATAATACTACATAAAAGTCAGCATTTCAAATGAAATAATATGATTTTATGATACTATAATATTTTTAGGAGGAATTATGGAAAAATTAAGTCTACAGGAGAAAATACAGCACAGTTCCGGAAAAAAGCCTTTTAGTTATTATAAATGCAGGATACCTGATTATTTTCCGAACGTTCCTTTACACTGGCATAAAGAGATAGAAATAAATTATGTGATTTCCGGTACGGCAGAGTTTGTGTGTGGTGATGATAAGTTTATAACATCAGAGGGTGATATTGTTCTTGTTATGTCGGATATGGTTCATTCGGTTTATCCTCATAATAATTCTGAACAGTTTTATGATACAATAGTTTTTAGTCCTGATATGATAGGAGCATCCGTAAACGACCGTAGTTCAAATGAATATGTAAAGCCGTTTTCTGAAGGAATGGCTTATGTAAAACCGCTTATAACGAGAAAACATGTATACTATGAAGAATTGAAATCTACTGTTGAAAATATATTTTCATGCGCAAAAGGTAATACTTCATCTCTTGATATTCTTTTGAAAAGCGAACTTATGAAGTTTTTCTGGATTTTGCTTGAAAATCATGATATAGATAAAAAAGAGTGTGCAGAAGGAAAAAATGAATTTTTAAAAACAATAATAGAATATATGAATAAAAATTATGATGAAAATATTACTATTTCAGACCTTGCTTGTGAAGTGTGTATGAGTAAGAGTTATTTTATGCAAAAATTCAGAGATTCTGCTGGAATGGGAGCTATTGAATATCTTTCACAGCTCAGGGTAAGAAAAGCATGTGAAATTCTAAGAGACAGTGATATATCATCTGGTGATACAGCATTTATGTGCGGATTTCGTAATATTTCAAATTTTAACAGACAGTTTAGAAAAATTGTTGGAATGACTCCGAGAGAATATAGACGAAAAAATAACATCAAATTTAGCTCAGATTATCGGCTTTAATTTTCTACATATCAGATAATTAAGTTTTATATTTTTGTGCATAATTAATCAAAATTACGTAAGAAATTCTTACATATTTTTTGGGCGAACCGTTGAAAAAAAGCAAAAAATATGCTAAAATATATGTATGATATTATGATGTTGCCTAATAATATTAAAAAATTATAGGATGGAGGGAATTATATGAAGGAAAAAACTTTAAACATTGGTAAATCCATACGTAAAAAAAGATTTGTAAGTTTTTTTACAGCTATGTTTATAGTTGTTTCTGCACTCGGGGATTGTCTGCCTGTTCTTGCTGAATTTGCAAGTAATATTGACGGAATAGAAGATGTTACCGGAAATGCAGAAAAGAACAAGGAATTACTTGATGTTGAAAATCCGGATGATTTATTCTTGGGTATAGCCGGAAACTTTACGATTTTCGTAAAAGAAAAGTTTGTGATACCTGAGGCTTCGGCAGATATCGAAGGAAGACTCGCGGCAGGCGGAGGAATCGTCAATGAAAGAGGCGGAACTTCCACATATACTGTCGGTAATAAATATACCGGTAACGGAGCGACAGTGATTTTGGGTGGCGGAACTCTGGATCGCCTTGATATAGGCACACCGGAGAAAAACAGAAAATTTGTGATCACATCAGACACAGATATAACACCTGAAACGATGTTAGTCAAAGAAAACACATATATATCAGATGACATAGTTGATTTTGATGCTGAGTTCACCAAACTTGATTCATTAAGTTCATCACTTGCTGAAAAAGAAGTGACTGGAACTGTAGAACAAGGATTTTGGGGTGGTGTGGTATTAAGAGGAAATAATGAAGGACTTAATATATTTAATATCACAGAGGAACAATGGAAGTCCATACATGAAAATAAGAGTATGATATCAATATATGTTCCGGGCGATGCATACAAGTCATACGTAGTAATGAATATAGAAGGTACCGAAATAGAAATGCCGGCAACAAGTATAAGTTTCTTTGATGAGGTACATCAGGGTCCGGTATTGGTACATCAGGATACTAGTACAGAACCAAACGCACAGCTTTGTGGTAATATTCTCTATAATATTCCGCAGGCTCAGAGTGTTCATTATAACGGTTCTATTCAGGGTAGTCTTCTTGCTGTAAACGCAAATGTAAGCGGTGAAGAAGGCGGACACGTTTCAGGTTCTGTTATAGCAAAATCTGCTGAAAAATTTGGTATACAGGCAGGAAGTATAACATTTAATCCACCTGAATCTGTAATCGAAGATAGTAAACCGGTATCTAAGATATCGATATCAAAAATAGGCGGAGATAATGGAGCAGGACTTTCAGGCGCAGTAATGAAAATCACATCATCGGTTGATCTTTCAGAAGCAGGCGTGAAGTCGTTCTATGCTAAAGATGTAGTAGTAGAAGGAAATACTATTACATGGACAACAGAATTTTTCCCGGCTCAGTTTACACATCTTCCTGACGGAGAATATACTATAACTGAAGTATCGGCTCCTAAAGGATATGAGTTAGCAAAACCGGTAAAATTCACTATTGTTGATGCCAAAGTTGATGGCGTTATAAATAAAACAATAACTATAACAGATGAGATCAGAACTCCAAAAGATGTAAAATTTTCAAAGACAGATATTTCCGGAAAAGAATTGCCGGGTGCTGTACTTGTTCTTTCATCAACAAGCGGAAATGAACTTTCATCTTTTGTTACTGAGCAGATTAAGCATTATAATAGTATGGCAAATACATTGACATGGACAACTACGGATACTCCTGTCGTATTTACCGACCTTCCGGACGGAGATTATACTCTTGAAGAAATTGACGTACCGGCAGGATATATGCTTGCTGAAAAAATTTCATTTAAAATAATCGGCGGTTCTGTTTATTATGAAACTTCAACTGTAGCAGAAGCTGACCAGAACAAAGTAGATTCCGATACAAATACTGTAACTGTAGTAAACAAAGTAATGCAGTTGCAGATTCTTAAAAAAGATGAAAACGGAAATCCTTTACCGGGTGCTGATATGGCAATAACAAATACTGACGGAACATCTATGGTAGGTGTTGTGGCAGATACAGAAATTGTTGTCAAAGACACACCAAATGAAAAATATGTAATAAGATGGCATTCTACAGATAAACCTGTAGTATTTACAGGACTTCCTGACGGAAATTATACTCTTTCAGAAGTAACTGCACCTGCAGGATATGAGCTTTTTGATAATGTTAAATTCAAAGTAGTAAACGGTATAGCTGAAGGATTTAACGGAAATGTTATAGAAGTTACAGACAGAAAGACACCTGAAGCATCACAGATATACATAAGCAAAACAGATATGAGCGGTGCTGACGAAGTAAATGGTGCTGTACTTAAATTAACATTGTCAGGAGGCGGAAAACTTCCTGCTATAGAATCTTCAAATCCTACTCTTACTTCAGACGAAAATTCAATAATATTTACATCTCAGTCAGTTCCTACAAGTATCAAGGGGCTTCCTGACGGAACATATGTTCTTTCAGAAAGCGTTGCTCCTGATAAATATACAATAACAGGAAGCATTGAATTTACAATAAAGAATGGTAAAATAGAAGGAACTACTGACAATGCAGTAAAAATGAAAGATGAACTTTCAAAAATTACTGTAAGCAAAAAAGATATAAGCGGTACAAAGGAAATTGCCGGTGCAAGACTGGTAGTAACGCTTAAAGAAGCAACCAAAACAAAAATAGGTGCAGATCTTGGAGACGGAACAGTTACAGTAACAGGCGGTGCTTCTGCTGTAAGCACATCACCTGACAGTGTTACATTCCTTTCAGGAAATGAACCTGCTGTAATAACAGGTTTACCTGACGGTAAATATACACTTACAGAAATTACTTCACCTGATGGCTACACGATAAACGAAGAAACTGTAAACTTTGAAATAATAAATGGTGTCGTTGTATCGGGTGCATCTGTTCAGATGCTTGACAGACCATCAGAAATAAAAATAAGTAAAACTGATGTAGCAGGCGCGGAAATTCCGGGAGCTACACTCACACTTACACTTACAAAACCGGCTAAAACAGAAAACGCTGATCTTACAGGTACAGGTGAACCGACTGTTGAAGGAGATCCTAAGGCGGTAAGCTGGGTATCAGGTACATCACCTAAGGTTCTCACAAATGTTCCTGATGGCGAATATACACTCAGAGAAGATCAGGCACCGCTTGGATATGAAATCGCAGAAGAAATCACATTTACAGTGGTAAACGGAAAAGTATCAGAATTTGCAGATAATACTGTAATAATGATAGATGCTCTGACACCCGAATTGTCAGAAGTAATCATAAGCAAGACAGATGTGACAGGTGCAACAGAAGTACCGGGAGCAAAACTCACACTTACAGGTACAGCTGACCTGAGTTCTGTAACATCTGACGGTGCAATAACAGTTAATTCAAATGTAATCACATGGACAAGTAGTGATAAACCTGTAAAATTTGTAGGACTTCCTGACGGTAAATACACACTCGAAGAAAGTGTAGCACCTGACGGATATACTATAACAGGTAAAGTAGAGTTTGAACTTGTTGATGGTAAGGTACAGGGTAGCGAAAGCAACACTGTAAAGATGATCAATGAGTACTCTAAAGTAACAATAAGCAAACAGGATATAGCCGGAGCGGAACTTCCGGGAGCGATCCTCACACTTACAGGTGAGAAATCACTTGCAAATGTTACCTCAGAAAGTGAAATCAAGGTAACAGAAAACAGCATAACATGGACAAGCGGAAAGACACCAACAGTTTTGACAGGCCTTCCAAACGGCAAATACACACTCAGAGAAGACCAGGCACCACTTGGATATGAAATCGCAGAAGAAATCACATTTACAGTAGTAAACGGAAAAGTATCAGAATTTAAAGATGATACTATAATAATGACAGATGTTCTTAAACCTGAACCGTCAGAAGTACTTATAAGCAAGACAGATGTGACCGGTGTAACAGAAGTACCGGGAGCAAAACTCACACTTACAGGTACAGCAGATCTGAGTTCTGTAACATCTGACAGCGAAATAACAGTTGACGGAAAAGTGATCACATGGACAAGTAACGACAAACCTGTAAAACTTACAGGACTTCCTGACGGTAAGTATACACTTGAAGAAAGTGTAGCACCTGACGGATATACTGTAACAGGCAAGGTAGAGTTTGAACTTGTTGAGGGCAAGATACAGGGAAGCGAAAGCAACACTGTAAAGATGCTCGATGAATACTCAGAAGTAACAATAAGCAAAAAAGCAATCAATGGAACAGAAGAGTTACCTGGTGCAACACTTAAAGTAACACTTCTTGAATCCACAAAGACAAAAGACGCAACACTTGAAAATGCAAAGGTAAGTGGCGGAGCAGAAAATGTGAAAGTAAGCAAAAACGAAATCACATTTGTAACAGGCACAACCAATGCACAGATAACAATGCTTCCTGACGGAAAGTACACACTTACAGAAATAACATCACCTGATGGATATACAGTAAATGAAGAAACAATAACTTTTGAAATTTCAGAAGGTAAACTTGTTTCGGGTACAGAAGTAGAAATGCTTGACAAGCCGTCAGAAGTAAAGATAAGCAAAACAGACGTGGCAGGAAGTGAAGTACCTGGAGCGGTTCTTACACTTACACTCAAAAAATCATCAAAGACAGCAGATGCAACACTTGAAAAGTTTGTAACCGAAAGCATTACACTTGCAGACGAAACAAACAAAAATGCAATCAAGTGGACAAGCGGAGAAACACCGACAGTATTTGCAGGACTTCCTGACGGTGAATATACACTTGCAGAAAGCGTAGCACCTGACGGATATACAATAACAGACAGCGTAGACTTTATAATCAAAGACGGAAAAGTTCAGGCAGTTACAGCAACTGTTCCACACCCGACAGAAAGTAGGGTAGATGCAACACAGAATGCAGTAATAATGGTAGATGAACTTTCCAAAGTAACAATAAGCAAACAGGATATAGCCGGAGCGGAACTTCCGGGAGCACTCCTCACACTTACAGGTGAGAAATCGCTTGCAAATGTTACCTCAGAAAGTGAAATCAAGGTAACAGAAAACAGCATTACATGGACAAGCGGAAAGACACCAACAGTTTTGACAGGCCTTCCAAACGGCAAATACACACTCAGAGAAGACCAGGCACCACTTGGATATGAAATCGCAGAAGAAATCATATTTACAGTGGTAAACGGAAAAGTATCAGAATTTGCAGATAATACTGTAATAATGATAGATGCTTTGACACCCGAATTGTCAGAAGTAATCATAAGCAAGACAGATGTGACAGGTGCAACAGAAGTACCGGGAGCAAAACTCACACTTACAGGTACAGCTGACCTGAGTTCTGTAACATCTGACGGTGCAATAACAGTTAATTCAAATGTAATCACATGGACAAGTAGTGATAAACCTGTAAAATTTGTAGGACTTCCTGACGGTAAATACACACTCGAAGAAAGTGTAGCACCTGACGGATATACTATAACAGGTAAAGTAGAGTTTGAACTTGTTGATGGTAAGGTACAGGGTAGCGAAAGCAACACTGTAAAGATGATCAATGAGTACTCTAAAGTAACAATAAGCAAACAGGATATAGCCGGAGCGGAACTTCCGGGAGCGATCCTCACACTTACAGGTGAGAAATCACTTGCAAATGTTACCTCAGAAAGTGAAATCAAGGTAACAGAAAACAGCATAACATGGACAAGCGGAAAGACACCAACAGTTTTGACAGGCCTTCCAAACGGCAAATACACACTCAGAGAAGACCAGGCACCACTTGGATATGAAATCGCAGAAGAAATCACATTTACAGTAGTAAACGGAAAAGTATCAGAATTTAAAGATGATACTATAATAATGACAGATGTTCTTAAACCTGAACCGTCAGAAGTACTTATAAGCAAGACAGATGTGACCGGTGTAACAGAAGTACCGGGAGCAAAACTCACACTTACAGGTACAGCAGATCTGAGTTCTGTAACATCTGACAGCGAAATAACAGTTGACGGAAAAGTGATCACATGGACAAGTAACGACAAACCTGTAAAACTTACAGGACTTCCTGACGGTAAGTATACACTTGAAGAAAGTGTAGCACCTGACGGATATACTGTAACAGGCAAGGTAGAGTTTGAACTTGTTGAGGGCAAGATACAGGGAAGCGAAAGCAACACTGTAAAGATGCTCGATGAATACTCAGAAGTAACAATAAGCAAAAAAGCAATCAATGGAACAGAAGAGTTACCTGGTGCAACACTTAAAGTAACACTTCTTGAATCCACAAAGACAAAAGACGCAACACTTGAAAATGCAAAGGTAAGTGGCGGAGCAGAAAATGTGAAAGTAAGCAAAAACGAAATCACATTTGTAACAGGCACAACCAATGCACAGATAACAATGCTTCCTGACGGAAAGTACACACTTACAGAAATAACATCACCTGATGGATATACAGTAAATGAAGAAACAATAACTTTTGAAATTTCAGAAGGTAAACTTGTTTCGGGTACAGAAGTAGAAATGCTTGACAAGCCGTCAGAAGTAAAGATAAGCAAAACAGACGTGGCAGGAAGTGAAGTACCTGGAGCGGTTCTTACACTTACACTCAAAAAATCATCAAAGACAGCAGATGCAACACTTGAAAAGTTTGTAACCGAAAGCATTACACTTGCAGACGAAACAAACAAAAATGCAATCAAGTGGACAAGCGGAGAAACACCGACAGTATTTGCAGGGCTTCCTGACGGTGAATATACACTTGCAGAAAGCGTAGCACCTGACGGATATACAATAACAGACAGCATAGACTTTATAATCAAAGACGGAAAAGTTCAGGCAGTTACAGCAACTGTTCCACACCCGACAGAAAGTAGGGTAGATGCAACACAGAATGCAGTAATAATGGTAGATGAACTTTCTGAAACTACAATAAGCAAGCAGAATGTTACAGGAAAAGAAATTCCCGGAGCAACTCTGATACTCACAGGTGAAAAACCACTTGGAAATATTACTTCAGAAACTGATATTACAGTTGATGGAAATAAAGTAACATGGACAAGCGGAGAAACACCGACAGTTCTTAAAGGACTTCCGGATGGTAAGTATACACTTGAAGAAAGCGTAGCACCTGACGGATATACAATAACAGATGCAATAACATTTGAAATTGAAAACGGAGTTCCTACTACAGAAAATATTGTTATGGTAGATGAACTCTCAAAGGTAACAATAAGCAAGCAGAATGTAACCGGAGCAGAAATTCCGGGAGCAACTCTGATACTTACAGGAGAAAAACCACTTACAGATGTAACTTCTGAAACTGATATAAAGGTTGATGGAAATAAAGTAACATGGATAAGCGGAGAAACTCCAACAGTTCTCGAAGGCCTGCCTGACGGCAAGTATACACTTGAAGAAAGCGTAGCACCTGACGGATATACAATAACAGACGCAATAACATTTGATATCAAAAACGGAGTACCAACACAGACAAATATCGTGATGGTAGACGAACTTTCAAAGGTAACAGTAAGTAAACAGGACGTAACAGGAGCAGAAATTCCCGGAGCAACCCTGATACTTACAGGAGAAAAACCGCTTACAGGAGTAAAATCCGAAACAGCCCTTACTGTAGCAGGTAACACTGTAAAATGGACAAGCGGAGAAACTCCGACAGTTCTCGAAGGCCTGCCGGATGGCAAGTATACACTTGAAGAAAGCGTAGCGCCTGACGGATACACAATAACAGATGCAATAACGTTTGAAATTAAAAACGGTGTACCGACTACAGAAAAGGTGGTAATGGTAGACGAACTTTCAAAAGTAACTATAAGTAAGAAGGATATAGCAGGAGCAGAGCTTCCGGGAGCTATCCTCACACTTACAGGTGAAAAATCACTTGCTGACGTAACTTCAGAAAGTGAGATCAAAGTAACAGAAAACAGCATTACATGGACAAGCGGAAAAACACCTACAGTTTTAGCAGGACTTCCTGACGGCAAATATACACTCAGAGAAGATCAGGCACCACTTGGATATGAAATCGCAGAAGAGATCACATTTACAGTAGAAAACGGAAAAGTGACAGAGTTTGCGGATAACACCGTAACAATGACAGATGTTCCGTTGCCCGAACCGTCAGAAGTACTTATAAGCAAGACAGATATGACAGGTGCAACAGAAGTACCGGGAGCAAAACTCACACTTACAGGTACAGCTGACTTAAGCGATGTAACATCAGACAGCAAGATAACAGTTGACGGAAAAGTGATCACATGGACAAGTAATGACAAACCTGTAAAACTTACAGGACTCCCGGATGGTAAGTACACACTCGAAGAAAGTGTAGCACCGGATGGATATACTGTAACAGGCAAGGTAGAGTTTGAACTTGTTGAGGGCAAGATACAGGGAAGCGAAAGCAACACTGTAAAGATGCTCGATGAATATTCAGAAGTAACAATAAGCAAAAAAGCAATCAACAAAACAGAAGAGTTACCTGGTGCAACACTTAAAGTAACACTTCTTGAATCCACAAAGACAAAAGACGCAACACTTGAAAATGCAAAGGTAAGTGGCGGAGCAGAAAACGTGAAAGTAAGCAAAAACGAAATCACATTTGTATCCGGCACAACCAATGCACAGATAACAATGCTTCCTGACGGAAAGTACACACTTACAGAAATAACATCACCTGATGGATATACAGTAAATAAAGAAACAATAACTTTTGAAATTTCAGAAGGTAAACTTGTTTCGGGTACAGAAGTAGAAATGCTTGACAAGCCGTCAGAAGTAAAGATAAGCAAAACAGACGTAGCAGGAAGTGAAGTACCGGGTGCGGTTCTTACACTTACACTCAAAACACCGTTGAAAACATCAGGTGCGACACTTGAAAATGCAGTAAGCGATACAGTTAAGTTTGTTGATCCTACAGGTGAAAACAAGAAATCTGTAACATGGGTAAGCTCTGATAAACCGGTGGTACTTACAGGAATACCTGATGGTGTGTATATACTTGAAGAAAGTGTAGCACCTGATGGATATACTGTAACAGACAGTATAAGCTTTACTGTAGATAACGGTAAGGTACAGAGTCTTGCTTCTACGGTTTCAAAACCGGGAGAAAGCAGAGTTGATACAGCAACATCAACAGTTATTATGGTTGATAAGATGTCAGAAGTATCTGTAAGCAAGCAGGACGTAACCGGAGCAGAAATTCCGGGAGCAACTCTCATACTTACAGGTGAAAGTGATCTTACAGATGTCAGATCAACAACAGAAATAACAGTTGACAAAAACAAAGTAACATGGATAAGCGGTGAAACACCAACTGTCCTCACAGGACTTCCTGACGGCAAATATACACTTGAAGAAAGTGTAGCGCCTGATGGATATACTATAACAGATGCGATCACTTTTGAAGTTGTAAACGGCGTGCCGACTACAAAGGAAATCGTGATGGTAGATGAACTTTCAGAAATACCGATAAGTAAGCAGGATGTGACAGGCCGTGAGATCCCCGGAGCAACACTGATACTTACAGGTGAAAAAGATCTTACAGGTGTTGATTCAATATCAAAGATAACAATTGATAAGAACACAATAACATGGAAGAGTACTTCAGTACCTACAATTCTGAAAGGACTTCCTGATGGTAAATATACACTTGAAGAAAGTGTAGCACCTGATGGATACACAATAACAGATGCAATTACTTTTGAAGTTGTAAATGGTGTACCGACTACAGGAAATGTAGTAATGGTAGACGAACTTTCAAAGGTAACAGTAAGTAAACAGGACGTAACCGGAGCAGAGATTCCTGGAGCTACTCTTGTACTTACAGGTGAAAAATATCTTGCAAATATAAAATCAAATGCTGAAATAACAATCGACAGAAAAACTATAACATGGGTAAGTACAGATACCCCGACAATTCTTGAAGGTCTGCCTGACGGCAAGTACACACTTGAAGAAAGCGTAGCACCTGACGGATACACAATAACAGACGCAATAACATTTGAGATCAAAAACGGAGTACCAACACAGACAGATATCGTGATGGTAGACGAACTCTCAAAGGTAACAGTAAGTAAACAGGATGTAACAGGAGTAGAAATTCCGGGAGCAACCCTGATACTTACAGGAGAAAAACCGCTTACAAATGTAAGATCTGAAACAGACCTCACAGTAGAGGACAACAAGATAACATGGACAAGTGGTAAGACTCCGACAATTCTCGAAGGCCTGCCTGACGGCAAGTATACACTTGAAGAAAGCGTAGCACCTGACGGATATACAATAACAGACGCAATAACATTTGAGATTAAAAACGGAGTACCAACACAGACAGATATCGTGATGGTAGACGAACTCTCAAAGGTAACAGTAAGTAAACAGGATGTAACAGGAGTAGAAATTCCTGGAGCAACTCTGATACTTACAGGAGAAAAACCGCTTACAAATGTAAGATCTGAAACAGACCTCACAGTAGAGGACAACAAGATAACATGGACAAGTGGTAAGACTCCAACGGTTCTCGAAGGCCTGCCTGACGGCAAGTATACACTTGAAGAAAGCGTAGCGCCTGACGGATATACAATAACAGACGCAATAACATTTGAGATTAAAAACGGAGTACCAACACAGACAGATATCGTGATGGTAGACGAACTCTCAAAGGTAACAGTAAGTAAACAGGATGTAACAGGAGTAGAAATTCCGGGAGCAACTCTGATACTTACAGGAGAAAAACCGCTTACAGGAGTAAAATCCGAAACAGACCTCACAGTAGAGGACAACAAGATAACATGGACAAGTGGTAAGACTCCAACAGTTCTCGAAGGTCTGCCTGACGGCAAGTACACACTTGAAGAAAGCGTAGCACCTGACGGATACACAATAACAGATGCAATAACATTTGATATCAAAAACGGAGTACCAACACAGACAAATATCGTGATGGTAGACGAACTCTCAAAGGTAACAGTAAGTAAACAGGATGTAACAGGAGCAGAAATTCCGGGAGCAACCCTGATACTTACAGGAGAAAAACCGCTTACAGGAGTAAAATCCGAAACAGCCCTTACTATAGCAGGTAACACTGTAAAATGGACAAGCGGAGAAACTCCGACAGTTCTCGAAGGCCTGCCGGATGGCAAGTATACACTTGAAGAAAGCGTAGCGCCTGACGGATACACAATAACAGATGCAATAA
The DNA here is from genome assembly GCA_015066745.1 of Ruminococcus sp. Lineage (GTDB taxonomy): Bacteria > Bacillota > Clostridia > Oscillospirales > Ruminococcaceae > HUN007. The sequence continues at coordinate 37,990 of SVNW01000010.1, forward strand.
CGTTTGAAATTAAAAACGGTGTACCGACTACAGAAAAGGTGGTAATGGTAGACGAACTTTCAAAAGTAACTATAAGTAAGAAGGATATAGCAGGAGCAGAGCTTCCGGGAGCTATCCTCACACTTACAGGTGAAAAATCACTTGCTGACGTAACTTCAGAAAGTGAGATCAAAGTAACAGAAAACAGCATTACATGGACAAGCGGAAAAACACCTACAGTTTTAGCAGGACTTCCTGACGGCAAATATACACTCAGAGAAGATCAGGCACCACTTGGATATGAAATCGCAGAAGAGATCACATTTACAGTAGAAAACGGAAAAGTGACAGAGTTTGCGGATAACACCGTAACAATGACAGATGTTCCGTTGCCCGAACCGTCAGAAGTACTTATAAGCAAGACAGATATGACAGGTGCAACAGAAGTACCGGGAGCAAAACTCACACTTACAGGTACAGCTGACTTAAGCGATGTAACATCAGACAGCAAGATAACAGTTGACGGAAAAGTGATCACATGGACAAGTAATGACAAACCTGTAAAACTTACAGGACTCCCGGATGGTAAGTACACACTCGAAGAAAGTGTAGCACCGGATGGATATACTGTAACAGGCAAGGTAGAGTTTGAACTTGTTGAGGGCAAGATACAGGGAAGCGAAAGCAACACTGTAAAGATGCTCGATGAATATTCAGAAGTAACAATAAGCAAAAAAGCAATCAACAAAACAGAAGAGTTACCTGGTGCAACACTTAAAGTAACACTTCTTGAATCCACAAAGACAAAAGACGCAACACTTGAAAATGCAAAGGTAAGTGGCGGAGCAGAAAACGTGAAAGTAAGCAAAAACGAAATCACATTTGTATCCGGCACAACCAATGCACAGATAACAATGCTTCCGGACGGAAAGTACACACTTACAGAAATAACATCACCTGATGGATATACAGTAAATAAAGAAACAATAACTTTTGAGATCTCAGAAGGTAAACTTGTTTCGGGTACAGAAGTAGAAATGCTTGACAAACCGTCAGAAGTAAAGATAAGCAAGTCTGATATAGCAGGAAGCGAAGTACCAGGTGCGGTTCTTACACTTACACTTGAAAAATCAGCTAAAACAGCAGGTGCAAACCTCGAAAAATATGTTGATTCAAAAGTTAAACTTGTAGATCAGACAAATAAAAATGTCATCACATGGACAAGTACAAGTGAACCTATGACATTTGCACAGCTTCCTGATGGTACATATACACTTGAAGAAAGTGTAGCACCTGATGGATATACTATCACAGACAGTATCGAATTTATAGTTGAAAATGGTGTAGTTCAGTCAGTCAAAGCTACAGTACCGCTTCCAAATGAAAGCAGAGTTGACAGCAACAGCAATACTGTAATAATGGTTGATGAACTTTCAGAAGTAGCTATAAGCAAAACTGATGTCGCAGGTGATGAACTTCCGGGTGCACTCCTCACTCTCACAGGCGAGAAGAGCCTCGAAAATGTAAAATCATCATCAGATGTAGAAGTAAGCGGAAAATCTGTTTCATGGATCAGTGGCGATAAACCTGTAATTCTTTCAGGACTTCCTGACGGCAAATATACTCTTACAGAAAATCAGGCACCTATCGGTTATGAAATAGCAGAATCAATTACATTTACAATAAAATTTGGTATGGTTGAAGGCATGGCAGAAAATAAGATAGTTATGGTTGATGAACCTGAAGTGATTGTGACGACAACCACAACAGTAACAACCACTACAACGACTACTACTACAACACCACAGCCAACAACAACTGTAACAACAACGACAACAACACCAGTTCCAACAACAACCGTAACAACGACAACAACACCAGTCCCAACAACAACCGTAACAACGACAACAACACCAAAACCGATAACAACCGTAACAACAACGACAACACCAAAACCGACAACAACTGTAACAACGACAACAACACCAAAACCAACAACAACTGTAACAACAACGACAACACCAAAACCGACAACAACCGTGACAACAACGACAACACCAAAACCGACAACAACCGTAACAACGACAACAACACCAAAACCGACAACAACCGTAACAACAACGACAACACCAAAACCGACAACAACCGTAACAACAACGACAACACCAACTCCGACAACAACAGTAACAACAACAACGACACCGGCTCCGACAACAACTGTAACAACTACAGATGACGATTTTAACATATCAATGGGAACATCGTCTGTATTTACAGGTGTAACAGTTACAGATGTTACAAGTGCATTTACAACAGCCGATAATCAGAGTATGACTAATACAACAACAGCAACAACTGCCGACAATCAGAGTATGACTAATACAACAACGGCAACAACTGCTGATAATCAGAGTATGACTAATACAACAACTACAGAAGGTACAACAGTAACATCTGTAACAGCTGATATCGAAAGTATGACAAATACCACTACATCTGAGACTGTGACAACAACTACTGATACACAAACAGTTGTAACCACAACAACACCAAAAGTTACAACAACTAAAAAATCCACTACAAAGCCACATTCATCATCAACTCCGAAAACAGGTGATACTGCCGGAATGGGCGTAGCATTTGTAATGGCAGGTGCGTTTGTATCTATGGTAGTAATGAGAAAAAAGAAGAACAATAACAAATAATTGTTGTTAATACTTCTTAAATCGGTATACTCATATATGCTAAACCGGTGCATATAAAAAAACAAAAAAACCGTAACACGTAAAAAAATTCGTGTTACGGTTTTTATTGTTTTAACTATTTTCAACAAGAATTCCCCCACCTCTAATGTAGATAGTTATAAAGAAGTATAACCCGTGAAGTTAATCCTTCACGGGTTATTGTAGTCTTTATCTTCTGTAGGCATACCCGATTTATTTAATGCTAGAAAGTTTATTTTTCATCCGAATATTCTATATAAACACCATCTCCGTAATGACGTGAATAGATAGAAAATTGATTCCACGAATCTTCTATCTTGTATTCATCCACATCCAACTTCAGGTATTCCTCATATTCACGCAAGTCAACATATTCAGGATAACTAAGAAGAACATATGTTATTGTATGGTTTTTCTCATTGAGCAACGCATATTCATACTCATAATCCAAACCATCTATTGCAACATATGCCGGCACCGCATAACTTTCCTCATCATACTTAATTCCTATTGTTATGCCATCCACCGTACATTCTATTGAAGAAAGTCTCTGTATTTCCGCATCGTAATCTTCTTCATTATATGTTCCTTGTAAAATTATATATCCGTCTGTATCAAAAAATCCCGTTTTTAAACTGGATACAAATGTCGGATCAATCATATTGGCTGTATCGTCAGGAAATATGAACAATTCACTGATATCACCGCCATATTGTTCCAATATCTTAGTTTTATCATATTTTTCTATACCGGCTTGATTATTAAATGGTGCAGTTTCCATAAACAGAACCGGCACAAAAACCAACATAATCTTCATTATAAATGATAGTACGCATACTCCGACGATAAGTACGAATATCTTACATCCTTTTACAAATTTCTTTCGTTTCGAATTTTCTTCAAGTAACCCATTGGTATAAAGCGACAATATTACCATTATAACAAATGCCAGAAAAGAAAATGCATAACATAAAAACGTTCCGATTCCGGGTTTGTAATCAAAACTTTGCAAACCCAGAACAATGGCCATCAGAACCACACCTACAAGACTAATCCGTCTAACCCAGATTAAAAGCTTACTCTTTTGTTCGACAGCATAATCTGCCATCTTAACAGCAACCTCTTTCACTTCTTCATTCATCATCTCGCTTTTCCTCGCTCCATCAATAATTTCTTTGATATCAACATTATAAAATTCTGCCAAATCTACAAGAATACTCAAATCAGGCATATTGCTCCCGGTTTCCCACCTAGATACCGAACGTCGGGATACATTAAACTGTTCTGCAAGCTGTTCTTGTGTAAAGCCTTTTTCTTTACGAAGTTCTTTCAGGAATTCTCCGATTTTAATCTGATCCATTTTCTGACCTCCTTTAAAATCATTGTATCTCCAACCCATCAAAAAGTACAGGACACAAAGCGAGCAATTAACTGTTTTTTCAATGAGACACTTAATGTCTCAATTTTATATCTGTTAAGAAAACTCTTAATATATCATTAAGTTAATTATAGCAAGTATATAATAAATAATCAATGTCATAAGCAACGTAAAGCCGCTTTTGACATTAATATCAAAAGTGGCTTTGTAATACTTCTATATCGTTACCTGTCTTAAGGTGGGGGAGGATGTCACGAAACCATAGTGGTGATCGTAGTAGTTTGAGTTTGTTCTGTAACAGGTTCTTCGATTTTTATTTTATCGGGTTCAGTTTCAGAATATAAGAGGTTTGCAGCATCAATATATCTTTGTCTTACAGAGCCTGCTTTCATTATTACAGCAACAAGCTTCTTTCCGTTATGGTCAGCAGTAGCAACCATACAATAACCTGCTTCATCAGTAAATCCGGTTTTGAGTCCGTCGGCAAAAGGAACATAATATTCACTGTCAGGTACTATAAGGCTGTTTCCGTTACTCCAGAAAAATTCTTCTCCGCTTTCGATATTTATGTGATGGTACTTAGCAGAAGATATCTCGGCTATAAGCGGTATCTCGGCAGATTTTAAGGCTATTCTCAGAAGGTCTTCGGCTGTTGTGTAGTGATACAGATCGTGATAACCGTCGGGGTTGCAGAAATGTGTATTTTCCGCTCCTATTTCCGTTGCTGTTTCATTCATAAGATTACAGAAATATTTTACAGCGTCCTCGTCAGTCATAGCAGGATCTTCTGATACATATCTTGCAGTATTAACAGCTATTGCATATGCTGCATCATTTCCGGACGGGAGCATCAGAGCATATACCGCATCTTTTAATGATATAACATTTCCCTGACTCAGATATGCAATGCTGGAATCGGGTTTTATCAGAGTTATCTCTGTACCTACAGTTATGATGTAATCTTCAGGCAGATATTTTAAAGCCACATAGGCAGTCATTATCTTTGTAGTGCTTGCCGGAAAACTTATTTTATCTTTATTTTTAGAAAACAATACGGTGTTTGAAGAAACGTCATATAGAATTGCCACTTCGGAACGTATATCATCATTAGTAAGTATATTGCTGTTTTTATAATCAAAATTTATTCCGGGTTTTTGGGGCTGTGTAGTGGTTTCTTCGGAAATTGTTGTTTTTGACGGCTGATTTTTTACTGTCTGTTTTTCATTTGATTTATTGTTTTTTGACTTGATCATAAACGGTACAAAGCACAAGGCAAATATCACCAGAAATATGAGCATGAACGTTGATTCGCTGTTGTTCTTTTTATTATATTTTCCTGTGTTCAAAATTGGTATCTCCTTTTGGTGGTTATATTATGGAATAAAACATCATGAAGATGTATAGAATAATGAGCAGATATATTGTAAATGTTCTGAAAATCAGCTTTGTAGAGCGATTTTTCTGAGGTTTTGTCGATTTTGGAAGTGGTTCCTTGAAAAATGAGTATATTGCAAAAAAACCTCCGCTTATAAAAGTTATAAAAGTCCATATCTGCGTAGCAAAAATATTTGAGTTAAAGAAAATATCGCCATATGCCAATATTATTGTGTTGCAAATATTTACAGTGACATGCATTATGACAGAATGTGTAAGAGTTCCGTATTTGTTTGTTATTTTACAAAGCAGTACTGACATCATAAAGCATGGTATTATTTCAATAAATTGTCCGCATGAAAGCGCACAAAGAAGTGAAGTAAATATGATTCCGAACCGTTGTCCTGCCCGTGACATATTTTTCAGTACCAGACCTCTGAATATAAATCCTTCGCAAACCGGAACAATAATGCATGTATACATAGCAATCAGTAATGACTGAGGGATATTGTCGGTAAATATCGGTCTTGGATTTTTAAATATACCTGGAAAAAATGTTGCAGTAAGATACATCAGATTGTATACAGATGTTAAAAATATTCCGGTCATGAAAAATGAAATTATTTCAGAAGTGCGTGCGCTGTGGTTGTTTCTGAAAAAAGAACTTGTTTTCAGAGCAGAGTATCGGCAACCGACCTTAAAAACAAATGCGGAAGAAATTATTGCTGATATTGATAACAAACCGTATTTTACAGAATTATCGCAAATAAACTGTCTGAAAAATCCTGAGATCGAATTTTTACTGTGATATAGCGAACCGGTGTACATCAGGATTAAAACATAGAAAATAAGATAAAGTATAGTTTTGATAAGTACACCTGATATAAGCAGTGTCCCTGAAAGACTGTAAAAATATCTGAGTCTGGAAGATTCATAACGTGACGGCTTTATAGAAAGCGGATCGTTCCTGAAGAAAAACGTCGGTATTACATGGGAATAACTCTCGTTGTATGAAGAATATTCAGAATCGTTACAAAAAGGATTTTTTTCTGTCGGCGTATCTTCATAATCACTAAAAATGTCAGTTTTCAGAGTCTGATCTTCAAATAAAAAATTTTCATTCACAACTTCATCTCCTTTACTGATTTTTAAAATTCACATACACTTTAATTATAACATTTTATTGCTTTTGTGTCCAGAAAAATTTAAACGATATTATTCGTGGGATATGTATAAAAAGATATGAAGAACTTTACTGTTTAGTTGAAAAAAATATGGACATTAATTTCTTTTTGTGATATAATAAACTCAGTTAAGTTAAAACGCTCCGTATATATTTGCAGAAAGGAATATAATTTATGCTTTATGAAAAATCATGCGGTGGAGTGGTGTATCGTAAATCACACGGAAACCTGGAAATACTGCTTATTAAACATATAAACAGCGGTCACTGGTCTTTTCCCAAAGGGCATATAGAGGCAAATGAAACAGAGCAGGAAACAGCTTTAAGAGAGATAAAAGAAGAAACAGGGATAGATGTTGTACTTGACCCGTCATTTCGTGAAACAGTACATTATTCACCCAAAAAGGATACAAATAAAGAGGTTGTCTATTTTCTTGCCAAGCCCAAACAGTTTGAGATAATACCTCAGGAAGAGGAAATCGCAGATGCACGTTGGGTAGAGATAAATCATGCGTGTACCATACTCACATATGAAAATGACCGTATGGTTGTCGGAAAAGTAAGAAATGCAATAAAAGATATAATTTTCTGATAGTATTGACTTCGGTTTCAGATTTTAAGACAGCCGATAAACTAAGACAAGAGCCAGTAAGGTATTTTTCATAAATGCCTGAAATAATACAATAATGCGGATAAAAAAACATTCCCTTTCCTTAGATGGATCGGGAATGTTTTTTTCTTATGATGTTGTTACTGATGTTTCTGAAACCGTAACAGCTGTTGTGGCTTCAGTTACTGCACTGCTTGTGACGGTTGAAGGATCGATTCCGCTTACAGGAGAATTATCAAGAAATTCACACGGAATATAGTAGTCATTTTCTATACGATAATAATCGGTACTTGTTCTTGCGATGACATGAAGAGCTATTCCTGCATCAAATACAAGCTTAGCTTTGGCATCGCTTAACGCAAATTCATATCCGATACAACGTGTGTTTGCGTACATAGTCTTGTCAAGGTTTACTTCAGTCCAGGCTACATACGGAATTGCAGCTTCTGTTACATTATAATCAGGATCGCCAAGCTGTGCGACAAGGCTTTGTTCTACAGCATCATAATCAGGAAGTGATACAGTAGTTCCTGATGTATCAGATGTGGTTTCTTCTGTAGTGACTGAAACAGTGGTTGTTTTCTTTGGTGTAGTTGTAGTTGTTACTGTTGTAGATGGTGTAGTGGTAGTAAGTGCTGTTGTAGTTGTCATTTCAACTGTTGTAGTAGTGGTTTTTGCTGTATCACTGCATGAAATAAATGTAACAGTAAGTATAAATGCCATCAGCGATGATATTATATGTTTCATATCAGATTCACCGCCTTAACCGAGAACTTTTTTTGCTATATCAACGCTTTCTTTTGCGTCTTTTGCGTAAAAATCAGCACCTATCTGCATTGCATAATCGGGTGTGAGAACGGCACCGCCTACCATTACCTTGCAGTCAAGTCCGTTTTCACGTATAAGTTTTATAGTGTTTTCCATTGATACAAGAGTTGTTGTCATAAGTGCTGAGAGTCCTACGAGTTTTACATCATGCTTGATGATTGCATCAACAACAGCCTGATATTCAACATCTTTTCCGAGGTCTATAACAGTGTATCCGTAATTTTCAAGAAGAACTTTTACTATGTTCTTTCCGATGTCGTGTACATCACCTTTTACAGTAGCCAGAACTATTTTTCCTTTGCTTATTGATTTTTCACCGTTTGATGCCATTGCTTTTTTTATCTGTTCAAAAGATGCCTGTGAGGATTCGGCGGACAGTATAAGCTGAGGAAGGAAAGTTGTTCCTGCCTCAAATGATTTTCCGGCTTTATCGAGTGCAGGGATTATCATTTCATTTATTATTGTCATCGGATCTGTATTTTGGAGAAGTTCTGCAGTAATTTTTGAGGCTTCATTTTTAAGACCTTTTTCTATTGCTTCTTCAAGTGTAAGAGTTGAAGTGGCATTTGTTGATTTTGCAGGTTCATTTTGCTTGTTTCCGTAAGCGGAAATATATTCAGCAGAGTTTTTGTCAATATTTGAAAGAAGTTTAAAAGCTCTTACTGCACCTGTCATAGACGCAATATTTGGATTTATTATAGGAAGTGTCAGACCGTAAGAGAGAGCCATAGTGAGAAATGTGTGGTTTATAAGTTCTCTGTCAGGCAGACCAAAGGAAATATTTGATACACCAAGAACTGTATTTACGCCGAGTTCTTCACGTACACGCTTTACAGCTTTGAGTGTTTCCATAACTGCTTCCTGCTCTGCAGATGCAGTGAGTGTAAGACAGTCTATGTATATATCTGATTTGTTCATTCCTGCGTTTACTGCATGATCTATTATTTTCTTTGCGATCTTAAATCTGTCATCGGCTTTTTTGGGTATTCCGTTTTTGTCAAGTGTCAGACCTACTACGGCTGCACCGTATTTTTTTACTATCGGAATGATTGTTTCAAGTGATGAGTCTTCTCCGTTTACCGAGTTTACAATTGCTTTTCCGTTGTATACACGCAGAGCGGATTCTATTACTTCGGGAATAGTAGAGTCTATCTGCAGTGGAACATCTGTAATAGACTGTATGGCTTTGACAGCACTTATCATCATTTCTTTTTCGTCAATATTCGGGAGTCCTACGTTTACGTCGAGTATATCAGCTCCTGCTCCTGTCTGTTCGAGAGCCTGTGACAGTATATAATCGATATCATGTGCCATAAGTGCTTCTTTAAAACGTTTCTTTCCTGTAGGATTTATACGTTCACCGATTATACGTGGTTCTGTTATAAAAGTTGCCTTTACAGGAGTACATACTGCAGAGATTTCTGTTTTTTCAGGAAGTGTGAAATCAGATGAAAGTGTAAGATTATCTTTCATTATTTTTATAAACGCAGGAGTTGTTCCGCAACAGCCACCAAGTATGGAGGCACCGGCATTTACTATCTGCTTCATATATGAGAGAAAATCTTCGGGTGTGATTTCATATTTATTTGTTACAGGGTCAGGAAGTCCTGCGTTTGGCTTGACTATAAGAGGGAGTGAGGTATGCTTTCTCAGTTCTTCAACCAGAGGAAGAAGTTCACGAGGACCAAGAGAACAGTTTATTCCTATGGCATCAACTCCGAGTCCTTCAAGAGTCATTGCCATTGACGGAATACAGCACCCTGTAAATGTACGCATATTTTCTTCAAAAGTCATAGTACAGAATACAGGCAGATCAGAGTTTTCCTTTGCTGCGAGTACACCGGCTTTTAGTTCGTAGAGATCTGTCATGGTTTCAAATACTATCAGGTCAGCGTCATCTCTTCCGGCGATTATCTGTTCTTTGAAGATATCATATGCTTCTTCAAATTTTAAAGAACCTGTTGGTTCAAGTAACTGACCTATAGGTCCGATATCAAGTGCTACAAGTGCATTTGTGCCTTCAGTGGCTTTTTTGGCGTTTTTTATAGCTGCCTTGATTATTTCGGAGACGCTTTTGTCAGTATGTGACATTTTAAAACGGTTTGCTCCGAATGAGTTTGTATACACTATGTCTGAACCGGCATCTATATATCTGCGGTGGATAGATGTGATAAGTTCCGGATTTGTGAAGTTGAGCATTTCGGGGATACCACCGAGTTCGAGACCGTTTTCCTGAAGTTGTGTTCCCATACCGCCGTCAAGGAACAGCATATGATTTTTTATATATGATTTAATATCCACAAGTATTACCAGCCTTTCTGTATTCGCAGGTTTGATTATTTTTACAGCAACAGCAGCCACGTTTTTTCTGAGGAAGCTGATGCTTTGACAGTCCGACTATTGCTGTTACTGTTTTCATCGGATTCATTATATTTTCGTTGTTTATCGTAACACCTATTCTTTTTTGTGCGTCAAGGATATTTAAAAAGTTTTTCTGTATAGTGAGCGGAAAATCTCCGTATCCGGGACTGAAGCGTGAAGTCTGGAAGTAGTCGGGGAGCTTTTGATATATTTCTTCACACACCTTGTCACACACCTGCTCTATAGCTGCATTTGCAACAGCATCAAGTATCAGAGCTTTGGTTTTGTCTGTTACCTGTGTGATTTTTATAAGTCTGTCAGTTTCATGAGTAAGTGTCACACATATCATGAGGAGTTTTTCGCATTTGTCAAGGTGTTCTCTTATGTCATTTCCGCTTAGTATTATGTTTGTACCGCCGGGTTTTATTGTTTTGTCAGAAAGTATTTCTTTGTCAAAAATTTTATAAGTGAAAGCAGGAGTTATTTTCCTAAGCAGGATCTGTTCACATTCGTCTATCATATTCATAATGATTTCATCGGGTGTATGATTTCCGTATCTTAAATATCTGATGATTTCATTTTTATTTACAGGTTCAAGTTTCAAGTGAAAATTTCTCCTTTTTAATCTATTGACCAGTCAATAGGTACTATGTTGTTACTTGCAAGAAACTCGTTTGTTTTTGAAAAATGTTTACAGCCGAAAAATCCGTTATGTGCAGAGAGTGGGCTTGGGTGAGCAGCTGTAAGGATAAGGTGTCGTTTGTTTGTTATCAGATTTGCTTTTGCTTTGGCATTTGCACCCCATAGGATAAATACAACAGGAGTTTCACGTTCGTTTAAAAGAGAGATTATTTTATCGGTAAACTGTTCCCAGCCTATATTTTTATGACTGTTAGGAGTGGCTTCTCTTACGGAAAGTACTGCGTTGAGAAGCAGAACGCCTGACTTTGCCCAGCTTGTGAGTTCACCATGTTTTCCGCTGTTGTCTATTCCGAGGTCGCTTTGTATTTCTTTAAAAATGTTTTTGAGTGACGGAGGTGGCATAACTCCTTTCTTTACAGAAAAAGAAAGACCGTGTGCTTGACCTGCACCGTGATATGGATCCTGACCTATTATTACCGCTTTTACATCAGAGTATGATGTATATTTGAGTGCATTGAAAAGGTCGTACATATCGGGATAGATAGTTTGTGTTTTGTACTCTTTTATAAGTATTTTTCTAAGATTTGTATAATAATCTTTTTTGAATTCGTCAGCGAGCAGGTTATCCCACTCATTTCCAAGGTTCACCATATTTCCTCCAAAGTGTTTTTGAATTTTACGTATATTTTTAAAAAATGCGGTAAGGAGACCGGCACATTCTTCTGCCATTATACCCGGAAATATTTCGGGTCTGTGGTTATACGGCAAAGAAAACATATTCTGAACAGACATTACAGAACCTGCTTTTGTATCGTCAGCACCATATATGACACGTTCTATACGGGAATTTATAATAGCACCGCAACACATAGGGCACGGTTCGAGCGTGACATACAGGTCGCAACCGGGAAGACGCCAGCCACCGAGATTTTTACAGGCATCATTTATAGCCATTACTTCTGCATGGGCAAGGGCATTTTTATCTGTTTCACGTCTGTTGTAGCCTCTGCCGACAATTTCACCCGTAACTCTTCTTACAACAACAGCGCCAACAGGTATTTCGCCGATTGATGCAGCGTATTGTGCGAGTTTTATTGCCTCTTTCATATATTTGTGCATAATTTTTTTATTATCCTTCCACAAAAAAAGTTAATATCTTTCATTGTAGCATAAAAATATTATATAATTGTGAACGAAACAGCATGGTGATGATTTTATATAAATAAAAAATCAGTATTTCTGCATATGAAACAGAAATACTGATTTAAGTTATACTTCAATTACTCCTGCGAGAACTGATCTTTGCCTACAGAGCAGAGAGGACATTCAAAGTCTTCAGGGAGATCTTCAAACTTTGTTCCGGGTGCTATTCCGTTTTCAGGATCGCCGAGTTCCTCATCATATACCCAACCACATACATCGCATACATACTTCATAATAAATTTCCACCTTTCGATTTTTAAAAAATTTTTTTAGTTTATTGGTTCAAAATCAGCTGCACCGTGCTTGCAAAGAGGACAGATGAAATCTTCCGGGAGCTCTTCGCCTTCATGGATATAGCCGCATATTTTGCAGACATAGCCTTTTTTGCCGTCTGTTTCAGGCTTTGGCTTGACATTTTCATGATAGTATGAATATGTCATTGTTTCCTTTTCTGATATTACACGGGCTTCGGTAATACTGCATATGAACATTCCGTGAGTATCAAGGTCGATATACTGTTCAACTTTCAGTGACATAAATGAATTTATATATTTTGGTAAGAACACTAGACCGTTATCGCTGTACAGCTTGTCTGTTCCTTCAAATTTGTCAACATTTCTTCCGCTTACAAATCCGAAACGTTCAAATACTTTGAAAGGAGCATCTGTTGACAGGCAGTTTATATTCATAATGCCTGATTGCTTGATCACATGGTGAGAATAGTTCTGTTTGTTTATGGTAACAGCTATTCTGTCAGGGCTGTTTGTAACCTGTGTAACAGTATTTACTATAAGTCCGTTGTCACGTTTTCCATCGTTTGATGTAACTACATAAAGACCATAACCTATATTGAAAAGTGCTGTCATATCATTTTTATTTGCAGTTTCGTCCTGCATTGCAAGATAGTCCTGGCAGAGTTCATCGGAAAGTGCCTCGATCTGAGCCATGCTGTCTTCATTAAGAGCGGATTTTATCTGGACTGTTGTATCGGCAAATGTTATATTTTTGCTCTTTGCAAACATTTCTTTCATTACCTTTGCGGCAAGAGGGGCCCAGCTTCCGTTTTCGATAAACGCAATTTTTCTGTTCTGATAATTTCTTTCGGTGAGATGTTCTATAAATGTTCTCATAAACGGGAAGATATCAGCATTATAGGTTGTAGTTGCAAGTACAAGTCTTCCGTATCTGAAAGCGTCTTCTACAGCTTCTGCCATATCGCAACGTGCAAGGTCGTTTACTACTACTTTCGGGCATCCTTTTTCTCTGAGTTTTTCAGCGAGGAGATTTACAGCTTTCTTTGTATTTCCGTAAACTGATGTATATGCTATTACTATGCCTTCGCTTTCAACATCATAAGATGACCATATGTTGTAAAGGTTGAGATAGTATCCGAGATTTTCAGTAAGTATCGGTCCGTGAAGAGGGCAGATTTTTTCGATGTCAAGAGTTGAAGCTTTTTTGAGAAGTGCCTGTACCTGTGAACCGTATTTTCCTACTATTCCGATGTAGTATCTTCTTGCTTCGCAAGCCCAGTCCTGTTCAACGTCAAGAGCACCGAATTTTCCGAATCCGTCTGCAGAGAAGAGAACTTTGTCAAGGCTGTCATATGTTACTATTACTTCAGGCCAGTGTACCATCGGTGCAGTTACAAATGTGAGTGTGTGCTGACCGAGGTTCAATGTATCATTTTCGCCAACTACTATTCTTCTGTCAGCATAATCATTGTTAAAGAAGTTTTTCATCATTGTAAATGCTTTGGCAGAAGAAACAACTACAGCCTGTGGATATGTTCTGAGGAAAATATCTATATTTGCAGAATGGTCAGGTTCCATGTGCTGAACTATGAGATAGTCGGGAGTTCTTGAACCTATAGCATTCTGGAGATTGTCGAGCCATTCATGAGTGAAGTTTGCATCTACTGTATCCATAACGGCTATTTTCTCGTCAAGTATTACATATGAGTTGTAAGCCATTCCGTCAGGAACGATGTACTGTCCTTCAAATAAATCAACATTGTGGTCATTTACGCCTATATATTTTATTGTTTCTGTAATGTTCATATCAAGTAGGTCCTTTCAAAATTGATTGTGTTTTTATTATACATGAAAATAATTTTTTTGTCTGTGACAAAATCACATAAAGCTATTGACGTTAAAAATTTGTTATGATATCATTAAAATTACCCTGAGTATTAAAAAAAAGGAGATTTTAAAAAATGAAGGATATTGAATTAAATGATATGTATAAAGATGTTTTTCCGTTCTGGGACGGTCTTTCAGAAGAAGACAGAGCATATATATGTTCAACAACGCAGTATCTTCGGTATGACAAATCCAAAAACATTCATAACGGTAACAAATGTACCGGTGCTTTTGTAGTTAAATCAGGTTGCCTGAGAGTATATATAATGTCTGATGATGGCAGGGAAGTGACGTTATATAGATTATACAGCGGAGATATGTGTATGTTGTCAGCATCATGTGTAATTCAGGCGATAACTTTTGATGTATTTGTAGATGCTGAAGAAAACACTGAATGTCTGCTTATAAATGCCTCTGTCTATAATAGTATCTGCGAAAAATACACTGATATGAAAATATACACATTAGAACTTGCTGTAAGTCGTTTTTCAGATGTAATGTGGTCAGTTCAGGAGTTGCTTTTTAAGAGCCTTGACAAGCGTCTTGCTTCATTTTTATGGGACGAAACAAGGCGTTCAGGAAGTGACACGCTGAAAATGACACATGAGCAGATCGCAAAATATATGAATTCGGCACGAGAAGTTGTATCAAGAATGCTTAAATATTTTGCTTCTGAAAAGATTGTTGAGCTTTCAAGAGGAGGGCTTAAAATTATTGACAGTGAAAAACTGAGGGAATTAGCCTTCTAACATTGAAAGAATTGCACTTTTCGGATAAGCACCGATAAGCTGGTTTATGATCCTGCCGTTTTTTAAAGCTACCAGTGTCGGAATACTTGAAATATTAAAACTGTCTCTAAGTTCCGGTTCTTCATCGACATTTATCTTTCCGACAACAAACTGCGGATTTTCATTTGCTATTTCATCAACTATCGGTGAAACCATACGGCAAGGACCGCACCATGTTGCCCAGAAGTCGAGAAGTACCGGCTTTTCGCTGTTTATAACAATTTCTTCAAAGTTTTCTTTTGTGATTTTTATTGACATAATGATAATTCCTTTCTAGTCTTTGGTTTTATAATAAAGCATACAATGACAGTACCCCTCAAAATCAGGGTCAGCCATCTGTTCTCTGAATTCCTTGCAGATGCATTTGTTTTCTTCGGTTTTTTCAATACGACACGGGCAGTAGCCATCTCTGGCTTTCAGCCCTTCTTTTATGCTTGCAACGAGTTCTGCATTTTCGTTTAGGTGTATTGCCAATTGTACCACGTCCTTTCTGATTATTATTATAAATCATACCAGCGGAATTATTCAGTGACTTTGTCACATGACTGTTTTTTCAATGATACACTCATGTTTTTTAGTGTCTTTATCATAATTTACGCCGACAAGAAGAATTTCTTTGCCATACCCTTTAAGAGTACCTGAGTAACGTTTTTCTTTGATTTGTTTAATAGCAGTATTGGCATCTTTGTCCCATTTAAGTTCGATTATCATAGCAGGTTTGTTGCCCGAGTCGGCTCTTGGTATAAGTGCAATATCTGCAAAACCTTTGCCTGTCGGGAATTCACGAATGACAGTATAGTATGCCGGAGCAGTAAAGTATGCCATTGTAATAGCGCAGCTAAGAGAATTTTCGTTATTGTATTCTATGATAGAAGTGAATGTTTCATGAGAAAGTTCAAGAAGTTCTGCAACCTTACGAGCATCACCACGTATTGTGGCATTAAGAGTATCATTGCACATACGATACATTTTAGCAACTTCACTCCAACTGCTTTTTTTCATAGCCGCATGAAATGCCTTAGCAACTTCAAAGTTAGGGATATATGCAGTACCGTCTTCAGCGTCATACCCAAGATAACCAAGATGAATAAGAGCAGTCAGAGCATCATCTTTTGATTCGATTTCAGATAAATCGTTCTGAAATGTTTCTGGGTCAACCGATACTTTTTCACCTGAAAGCATTCTCATTACATCTTCTTTAAGTCCGTCAAAGTTAAGAGTGATAAAAGTGTTGATGGTATCAAAAGCCGAAGTGTTCTTCCAGTAGGATTCAAGATTTTGACGTGACATAGCCATATAAACGGAATTAGGGTTGTACATATGTTTTTTATTTATAAGATAACCATTGTACCATTCTTTTACAGAACTCATATTCATTTCGTATTTCTGACAAAGAGTTTCTACTTCACTTTCTGTAAATCCGAAATATGTTGTAAGTTCAGCAGAATCAAGCATGGTGTATTCTGTAAAATTATTCAAAGCAGATTCTTTTTTTATTTTCTTGATAGGAAGTATTCCTGTGATATATCCGAGGGCGAGAAATTTTTGAGATTCTTCACTTTTAAAAAGTGAATGCAAAAACTGGAGATATTCATGTATAAGGTCGGGTCTGTCGGAAAACTCTCTTATAACGCAGTCCCATTCGTCTATTATTATGATAAATGGTGTTTTGATTTGTTTCCCGTCAATTTCAACTGCGGATTTATCATATACTTGTTTGATAATTGTAGCAAATGGATTGTTTATATCTATAATATCCGGATATTCTTCCTTGAATTCGTTATAAAGAAGTTCGATAATTTTTGAAACCAGACCGTCTTTATAGTAATCGGCTATAGATGAAATATCGAGATGAATAACATTATATTTATTAAGATGCTTTTCAAAATCAGGAGATTTTGATATTTCAAGAGAAGAAAAAAGTTCTTTTGAATCACAGCCTTTGCTGTAATAAGCATCGATCATACGAGCGGCTTGAGATTTTCCGAATCTTCGTGCATGGCTTACAGAGATACAATTTTTTTCAGAGCAAAGTTTTTTATTTAGTATATTTAAAAGACCGCTTTTATCAATATAAATTTCGTCTTGTGATGATTTTTGGAAACCTTCATTTGAAGGGTTGAAGTAAGTCCCCATTTTATCCTCCTCCTTTTTTATTTAGTTACAGTTATCCACACTTTCAATGATACACTCA
Source organism: Ruminococcus sp. (assembly GCA_015066745.1). Classification (GTDB taxonomy): domain Bacteria; phylum Bacillota; class Clostridia; order Oscillospirales; family Ruminococcaceae; genus HUN007. The sequence goes on from SVNW01000010.1 coordinate 55,394, forward strand.
TGCTTTTTAGTGTCTTTATCATAATTTACGCCGACAAGAAGAATTTCTTTGCCATACCCTTTAAGAGTACCTGAGTAACGTTTTTCTTTGATTTGTTTAATAGCAGTATCGGAATCTTTGTCCCATTTAAGTTCGATTATCATAGCAGGTTTGTTGCCCGAGTCGGCTCTTGGTATAAGTGCAATATCTGCAAAACCTTTGCCCGTCGGGAGTTCTCTTATTACATTATAGTATGCAGGAGCGGTGTAGTAAGCCATGGTTATAGCACAGCTTAAAGCATTTTCATCATTGTATTTTAAAACCGAGGTATAGGTATCATGTGAAAGTTCAAGAAGTTCAGCGACTCTGTCAGAATTGCCACGTATAGTAGCAAAGAGAAGTTCTTCGCATCGTGAAATGGATTTTGATATCTCTTTCCAGTTTCCTTTTGAAAGAGCGGACTGATATGCTTCTTTTACTTCATAGTTAGGTATATATGCGGTTTTGTCCTCTTTGTTATAACCAAGATAACCAAGATGAATAAGAGCAGTCAGAGCGTCATCTTTAGTATTTATAACAGACAAATCATTTTCAAAGCCACGTACATCGACATATACAGGTTTGCCTGCAAGCATATCTGTTATATCCTGTTTTAATCCGTCAAAATCAAGCATTATATATGAGTTTATTGTATCAAAAGCAGAAGTATTTTTCCAGTAAGGTTCGAGGCTATGGTCAGACATAGCCTGATAAACGGAATTTGGGTTGTACATATGTTTGCCATTGATAAGGTAGCCGTCGTACCATGCTTTTACCGAATCTATATTCATTTTGTATTTTTGGCAGAGAATTTCAACTTCAGATTCTGTAAATCCAAAATATTGAGTCAGGTCTTTTGAATCTAACATTGTGAATTCTTTAAAATTATTCAGAGCAGATTCTTTTTTTATTTTTTTAATAGGAAGTATACCTGTTATATATCCAAGAGCTAGAAATTTTTGAGATTCTTCACTTTTAAAAAGAGAATGCAAAAACTGGAGATATTCATGTATAAGGTCGGGTCTGTCGGAAAACTCTCTTATAACGCAGTCCCATTCGTCTATTATTATGATAAATGGTGTTTTGATTTGTTTTCCGTCAATTTCAACTGCGGATTTATCGTATACTTGTTTTATGATTGTTGCAAATGGATTATTTATATCTATAATATCCGGATATTCTTCTTTGAATTCGTTATAAAGAAGTTCGATAATTTTTGAAACCAGACCGTCTTTATAGTAATCGGCTATAGATGAAATATCGAGATGAATAACATTATATTTATTAAGATGCTTTTCAAAATCAGGAGATTTTGATATTTCAAGAGAAGAAAAAAGTTCTTTTGAATCACAGCCTTTGCTGTAATAAGCATCGATCATACGAGCGGCTTGAGATTTTCCGAATCTTCGTGCATGGCTTACAGAGATACAATTTTTTTCAGAGCAAAGTTTTTTATTTAGTATATTTAAAAGACCGCTTTTATCAATATAAATTTCGTCTTGTGATGATTTTTGGAAACCTTCATTTGAAGGGTTGAAGTAAGTCCCCATTTTATCCTCCTCCTTTTTTATTTAGTTACAGTTATCCACACTTTCAATGATACACTCATGCTTTTTAGTGTCTTTATCATAATTTACGCCGACAAGAAGAATTTCTTTGCCATACCCTTTAAGAGTACCTGAGTAACGTTTTTCTTTGATTTGTTTAATAGCAGTATCGGAATCTTTGTCCCATTTAAGTTCGATTATCATAGCAGGTTTGTTGCCCGAGTCGGCTCTTGGTATAAGTGCAATATCTGCAAAACCTTTGCCCGTCGGGAGTTCTCTTATTACATTATAGTATGCAGGAGCGGTGTAGTAAGCCATGGTTATAGCACAGCTTAAAGCATTTTCATCATTGTATTTTAAAACCGAGGTATAGGTATCATGTGAAAGTTCAAGAAGTTCAGCGACTCTGTCAGAATTGCCACGTATAGTAGCAAAGAGAAGTTCTTCGCATCGTGAAATGGATTTTGATATCTCTTTCCAGTTTCCTTTTGAAAGAGCGGACTGATATGCTTCTTTTACTTCATAGTTAGGTATATATGCGGTTTTGTCCTCTTTGTTATAACCAAGATAACCAAGATGAATAAGAGCAGTCAGAGCGTCATCTTTAGTATTTATAACAGACAAATCATTTTCAAAGCCACGTACATCGACATATACAGGTTTGCCTGCAAGCATATCTGTTATATCCTGTTTTAATCCGTCAAAATCAAGCATTATATATGAGTTTATTGTATCAAAAGCAGAAGTATTTTTCCAGTAAGGTTCGAGGCTATGGTCAGACATAGCCTGATAAACGGAATTTGGGTTGTACATATGCTTTTTATTTATAAGATAACCATTATACCATTCTTTTACAGAACTCATATTCATTTCGTATTTCTGACAAAGGCTCTCTACTTCACTTTCTGTAAATCCGAAATATGTTGTAAGTTCAGCAGAATCAAGCATGGTGTATTCTGTAAAATTATTCAGAGCAGATTCTTTTTTTATTTTCTTGATAGGAAGTATTCCTGTGATATATCCGAGGGCTAGAAATTTTTGAGATTCTTCACTTTTAAAAAGTGAATGCAGAAACTGGAGATATTCATGTATAAGGTCGGGTCTGTCGGAAAACTCTCTTATAACGCAGTCCCATTCGTCTATTATTATGATAAATGGTGTTTTGATTTGTTTCCCGTCAATTTCAACTGCGGATTTATCATATACTTGTTTGATAATTGTAGCAAATGGATTGTTTATATCTATAATATCCGGATATTCTTCCTTGAATTCGTTATAAAGAAGTTCGATAATTTTTGAAACCAGACCGTCTTTATAGTAATCGGCTATAGATGAAATATCGAGATGAATAACATTATATTTATTAAGATGCTTTTCAAAATCAGGAGATTTTGATATTTCAAGAGAAGAAAAAAGTTCTTTTGAATCACAGCCTTTGCTGTAATAAGCATCGATCATACGAGCGGCCTGAGATTTTCCGAATCTTCGTGCATGACTTACGGATATACGTTTTTCCTCGGTAAGAAGTTTTCTGTTAAGAATGCTTATCATAGGCGTTTTATCTATATAAATCATGCTGTTTACGGTCTGCTGGTAACCTTCATTTGAAGGATTAAAATAAGTGCCCATAATTCACCCTCCGTTTCATATATTATTCACTTTAAGTATAACATTTTTTTTATTTATTATCAATATAAAAAATGTCATTTGTGCAGACAAGCGTGTTTAGGATTGGTGTTACGGATTTTTGTGTGATTTTAATAAAATTTGAACGGTTTTATTGTTAAATAAGCGGAAGTTTCAGAGATGATGCAACATCTTGATAGTTGTTTACGATAGTTATTTATGTACAGCAAAAATACAAAATTTTGTTGTGATTACTTACACGTTATGGAGGGGAAGTAATGAATACAGAAGAAATAAATATTTCAAGGAAAGGAACGTCAGATGAACTATACAGAGAACTTCTTAATGAATTAGGACGATATGTTTATGTTATAGTGTTTAATAAATTAAGAAGTTGTGGTACAAAAGAAGACGTAGAAGAATGTGTCAGCGATGTTTTTGCAGAGTTGTTTATTATTGCAGAAGACGGAAAATGTGATGATATAAGAAAGATGGCAGGAATTATTGCAAAAAGAAGGGCTGTAGATTATTTCAGAAAGCTTTCAGTTTCACAAAACAAGATGGTATGTGTAGAATATGAGGAGTTTTCAGAATTTGCAGACACGCTCAATGTTGAGGTTTTATCAGAAAGCAATGAAGTAAGAAGAGATATTTTAAGAGAGATCGAGGCACTCGGAGAGCCTGATTCAACTATTCTGATGCAAAAATTTTATTATAATAAAACATCTTCGGAAATAGGAAAGACAGTAAAAATGACAGCTTCATCGGTTCGCTCACGATGTGCACGAGCAATAGAACGTCTTAAAATATCACTTGCGTCGATCGGAATAACAAGACAGGAGGGTAACTATGAGTAAACAAAATATATTTGATTTGCTTGAAGATGCTAATGAAAATGAAATAGAAACACTTGAACGTATGACTCCGGAATTTAGTGAAGAACAGTTTGAAAGAATACTTAAAATGAGTGTTGCCAAAAAAGAGAGCATAAGAAAAGAAAAAGAGAAAAAGCAGGATACAGACAGTGTTGAAGTATCGGAAGTGAGAGTACATAAATTTTCAATATGGAAAAGGTTTTTGTCGGTTGCGGTGTTGTTTGTTTTTATTGTCGGTTATCTTGTAACAAAAGTTGTTCTTGTTAAAAATTCACCGATACAATTGTCAACAGCCGATATTATGTATAGCGCTGATAATTATTTGCTACAAGCTGTTGAACTTGAAGAGTATATTACAACTATCAGCGATGTAAGATATAATGAAAATACAGAAAGCTTTGACATTTATGGTAATATTAGAGGTGCAGGTGCTTGTGTTTATCTTAAAAATGGTGGTAATTTTGATGAGTTTGAGATTTTAGGTGAGCATGCAAATGAACCATTTTTGTATCATAACGGAGAATTTTATGGTGGTGGGCTTAATCTTGACGGAAGTCAGGATAATATTTTTCCGGAAAGTGCCGAGGTTAAAAGTATTTGTGTTGATGACAACGGATATGAATACAGGCTTTTGGAAGTAAATGGTTTTCAGGATATACTTGATGTGAGAAATAAAGAAAATGATGTACGATATTTTGGGAAAATTTCAGATATAGACGGACTCAAAGAATATATAAGCTATACAGGTGAACAACGAAGTATCTTAAAAACGATAAAAGTTTATGATGAAAAAATATATATAGGCGGATTTTTAGTAGATGTTATTGATAATAATAAATATTATTCGCCTTTTATCATTGTTCTAAGCAGTAAAGATTTTACGCTTGTAGACGTAATTACTGAAATTGATGATGATATCAAAATGTTAGAAGATATATTGATCAATGAAAACGGTGAAATAATAGCTGTGTATTATGATTCTGAAACTGCTGTGTATTATGATTCTAAAACTACCGTTGCATATGTGTGTGATGTTGTAAGAAATAATACAGTAGAGATTGAATATTGTCAGAAAGTAATTTCATATGCTGAAAATTCGTTTGTGTATGCTGATGATATAGGCAGAATTTATGAATATGACTTTGAAGAAAATGAAAGTATTCTTATAGATGAAATATCGGAATTAAAAGATAAAGATAACGATACACTTATGACCATGTTAAGTTATGATAGTAATGGTTATGCATATGTATTGTTTTATAATAATATTTTAAAAAATACAGCTATTAGTTATTCAGAAGACGGTGCTGTTGGCGAAAGCAAGAATACTGATGATGTGTTTATTTTAAAAAAAGAAAATAAAGTATATCATGCTGTAAATTATACAGGTGACAAGAAAATAATTTTTGAGAATGAAGATTATACAAATATAAAATCTATGGACTTTGATGAAGAATATTTTTATCTTTCCGATGAAAATATGTTGTATGTTTATGATTATGATGGAAAACTGCATTTTCAGAAAAAAATAAAAAATACAACAGGTATAAAATTATTCGGGAACTCAAAACAACATTATGTTGCAACAGTTGATAATAAAAACAAGTGGAAAATAAGTTCTGTAAATACTGAAGAAAAAGAAATATCAGAAGAATGTACAGTCAATATCAATAAAAATGCAGAGTTTATTGACGGTGACAATAATTATGATTTTTATATATTTGCAGATGAAATATTATACGGATATAGGGGAAATAAAGAACTTGTTCCGCTTATTGATCTGTCATCATATGCTTTATCAGGTGAAATAAAAGGGATCAATATATCAAATGAGAAAATAGAAATAGTGACATCTTACGGAATTAGTATATTAAAGCCAAGAGATACTAAGGTTTCAGAGCATAAGACAATAAAAATACTTGTTCCGCCATCATCGTACAAATACAGTGAAATATTAAAAAGATACAAATCTGAAAATGGAAATATAGATTTTATAATTGATTATCCTGATTCTTATGATATAACAGAAAAGATGCCCGATATTGATATTGTTATAGCTGATGATTATATAGATATAACAGGTCTGATGGAACAGGGAGTTTTTGAAGACATTTATAAATATATTTCAGACAATGACCTGATATTACCTGAATATACAGATAATATAGTAAATGCGTATTCTGATGATTATGCATTTCCGCTTACTTTCGATATAAAAGGTGTTGATATTATATCAGACTCTGTGATAGATAAGAAAACATTTTGCCTGAATGATCTGAAACTTCTGGTTGAAAATGGTGATTATAGTATAGGTTATGTACCTTCAATATTTTTGCTTGATAATAACAAGAGGTTTATAGATTATGATAAACATAGCGTTGATTTTGAAAATGATGATTTTATCAGTATACTTGAAATTATGGAAAAATGCCCGTATCTTAACCTGGAACATAGTATTTATGAGTCTTCACTCTCATATAAATCAGCTACAGAAAATTTAAGATTTGGTGATGACTTTAACTTTATCGGTGTTCCTTCATCAAGTGGAAATGATTATTATGTGCATTCGGATGATTTATTTATGATTTGTAAAAATTCTGAAAATAAAGATATATGTTTTGATGTTTTAAAATTCCTTTTGGGCGAAGAAGTACAGGAAACAATAACAGATAGTAGATGGAAGTTCCCTGTAAATAGGAGTTTGTATCAGAAATATATGAATGAGCTTGCATGGAGTACAGATGAAGAGTATACAAAAGAAGTTATGGATATTATAGAAAATACGCATAATGTTTATATAGCCAATAATAAAGTGAAACATATATTGGGAGAAGAAATATTAAAGTTTGAAAGTAAAGCTCAGAATGCAAATGAAACAGCGGAAAGTGTACAGAAAAGAGTAAAAGTTGATATTATCAATACTACAAACTCTTAAAAAATATTAATTTTGTGGTTTAGTATATAGTTTTGTCATGGTTACTTACAAATTGTGGAGGGGAAGTAATGAATACAGAAGAAATAAATATTTCAAGGAAAGGAACATCAGATGAACTATACAGAGAACTTCTTAATGAATTAGGACGATACGTTTATGTTATAGTGTTTAATAAATTAAGAAGTTGTGGCACAAAAGAAGACGTAGAAGAATGTGTCAGCGATGTTTTTGCGGAGTTGTTTATTATTGCAGAAGACGGAAAATGTGATGATATAAGAAAGATGGCAGGAATTATTGCCAAAAGAAGGGCTGTAGATTATTTCAGAAAGCTTTCAGTTTCACAAAACAAGATGGTATGTGTAGAATATGAGGAGTTTTCAGAATTTGCAGACACGCTCAATGTTGAGGTTTTATCAGACAGCAATGAAGTAAGAAGAGATATTTTAAGAGAGATCGAGGCACTCGGAGAGCCTGATTCAACTATTCTGATGCAAAAATTTTATTATAATAAAACATCTTCGGAAATAGGAAAGACATTAAAAATGACAGCTTCAACAGTACGTTCACGATGTGTACGAGCAATAGAACGTCTTAAAATATCACTTGCGTCGATCGGAATAACAAGACAGGAGGGTAACTATGAGTAAACAAAATATATTTGATTTTCTGGAAGATGCTAATGAAAATGAAATAGAAACACTCGAACGTATGACTCCGGAATTTAGTGAAGAACAGTTTGAAAGAATACTTAAAATGAGTGTTGCCAAAAAAGAGAGCATAAGAAAAGAAAAAGAGAAAAAGCAGGATACAGACAGTGTTGAAGTATCGGAAGTGAGAGTACATAAATTTTCAATATGGAAAAGGTTTTTATCGGTTGCGGTGTTGTTTTTGCTGATATCAGGAAGTTTTCTTACAGTAGGACATTTTGTGAGAAATTTGAATTTATCTTCTGCTAAACCCAAACCTTTTGATGTTCCGGTTACTTCTGTAACAGATGAAACAGAGACAACAGCCAAAACAGTTACTTTGGCTACTGAAGCATCAATTGTTACAACAGATGTGGCAGATAATGATATTTCGAATACAAAAGAACTGAATACAGAAACTCTGATTAATGAATATTTTGAATCAGTAATATCTATATCATCTTTTAACGAAAATATTTATGTGTCCGGAAATATGATTTCAGAAAAAACTTATGAATTTACATGTCCTGAAAACAACAAAAGAATCGTATTTTCAGCTGAAAGTGATCAGATTTATTTCTTTGATGATAGGTTATGTACAGTTTATCAAAGCAGTGAAAATTATTACGGAGTACAGCTGATAGATAGAAACAATGGAGAAACAAGATACTTTCCTTTAGAGCAAACGGATATATCTGATTTAATGTTTTTGAATGATGATATATTTTATATATCAGAGCAAAATAATCTGTGTGTAGTTGATATGGTGACAAACGAGAAATCAGAATATGCTTTACCTGCAGAATTTAAAAAGTTCTCAGAAAAGTGTTTTACAGTTGATGAAAATGGATATATATATTTCTTTTGTTCAGATACTTCTGATAATAAAGTTCTTTACAAATTTGATAATGAACTTAATGAGATATTCTATACGAAGAATCTGGAAAACATGAAAGGAGAGGTGAAATCTGCATTATCACATAACAAAGGGAGAATTATACTTTCTTCCGGTGATTCAGATATAACAGTAATAGAAGCTGAAAATGGTGATATATACAGAGAGTACAAACTCAGTAATGTCGATCGTGTTTTTGTCAATTCTTCCAAGTATGATATTGTATATTCCTCAGAAAATAGTCTATACGGATTTCGTTTTATTGATTATGAACATGAAGAATTAGGGTCATATAGTACTAAAGGTGGAAAAATATTTGGTATAACATCAGAATATAAGCCTTTTAAATGTAATAATAAGTATGATTCGGGTGTTTTAGTGCTGGATAAGGAGAGTAATATTGTAAATGAGATACCATTTATAAAAGAAAGAAACGGTTATATATGGAAAGCACGCGTGAATAAATCCGGAGACATATACTACATTGAAGAAAATTTTAGCCGTGACCTTTATTCGTTTACTGATGAGGTTCGTAATCGTATAGCTCCTGATGCACCCAATACATACATAGTACATTGTATTACAGCTGATGGAAGTCATAGTTCATTTGAAGTGCCGGTGCATGAAAATGCGGTGATAGCAGAGTCGATGGAAGTAGATACAAGTGGTAATATACTTATTATAGAAGTTATGAATGATGTACATTATGGTGACTCGGGTACATTCAAAGGTAGTTTATATCTTAGCAGTTATGATAAAAACGGAAATCTTAACGGAACTTATGAATTAAAAGATTGCGACGATTTTAAGAGATCTTTTTCCGGGGGCGATGGTGATGCAATATTTGTTAAATATTGGAGTAGGAATTTTGCGACTACTTTTATAAAGGTAAAACAGTCTGCCGAAGGCATTGATGTTGATATAGAGTATCAGTATGAAAAAGAGAATACATCTGATATATTATATAATGTAGACATATGTATGACCGGAAATGACGAGTATGATATGTTTGCAATTTATCGTTCGGATACGATGGGATATGATATGGATACGATGGTATATGGGATAGATCTGGAGAATAATCAAAAGACAGAAGTGCTTGATTTATCTGGTTTCGTAAATGATATGGGGCGTTTTGGATACTATGGATGCTATGCGGGTGGCAAGTTTTGGTGGTGTGAATATGAATATACCGATGGGTATGAACATATCTGTTGGAAATCTGTCAGCATAAATCAAAGTTGAATATAGTTTTTGCATCAACACTATAAACTCTTAAAAATATAAAGTTTGTAGTATTGATTTATAAAAAACTCAAACTTCGCACATCAAAAATAGCTGTGCATCTTGAAAATTCAATAGTAAATTCCACAAAAGTAATTGAATCAAGCAGCCTTTAACTTAATTTTTAAAACGTCTGGGATTGCTCTAAGAAAC
>SVNW01000011.1 GCA_015066745.1 Ruminococcus sp.
GATTGCTCCTTTCTATTGAATTTTTGGGGTTGGTGTGGTATAATGAGCTTGTCAATAATTAAGAAGTTGGAAAGGGGAATAATATGAAAAAAATAAGTGTTAAGCTGATTCTTTCATTCTTGGCTTTTTTAACTATCAATCTGTGGCTTATAGCTAAGGGAGTTACTAAAGGCAATGCTGACTTTTTTATTTCTTCAACAGTAGAAGAAACTATTTTATTTATTCTTTTACAGCTATTTGTCATCGTTATTTATAATATTCAGCCACTTACAATAAAAAAGTCCAAACTAATATATTGGTGTGTTTCCGAAGTATTTGTTTTTGCTACTGTTTTCTTTTGGGGGATATTTATTGTTGGACCTATATGGTTTATATAACTACAGATTTCAATATCTGTTCCAACCGACCTCTCCAGCCACTTGTGACGAAGAATAACTGTACACAGCTTCCTGCTATCAATCTGTTGTCAAAAGACAAAAGAAAATCCCGAAAACCTCATCGTTGCGAGGTTTTCGGGATTGATTATTTTATTCCCACTCAATAGTACCAACCGGCTTAGGTGTCAGATCATACAGAACTCTGTTGATTCCTTCAACTTCAGCAGTGATACGTGCAGTGATCTTGTGAAGAAGTGCATATGGGATTTCTTCGATAGTAGCACTCATAGCGTCTGTAGTATTTACAGCACGGATAATAGCAGGCCAGCCTTCGTAACGCTTGCTGTCTTTAACACCTACGCTCTTCATATCCGGAACAGCGATAAAGTACTGCCATACAGTCTTGTTAAGACCTGCGTTTTCAAATTCTTCACGTAAAATAGCGTCTGCTTCACGAAGAGCGTTAAGACGATCTCTTGTGATAGCACCAAGACATCTTACGCCGAGACCCGGACCTGGGAATGGCTGACGATCAACCATGTTAGCAGGGAGGCCGAGAGCCTTACCTACAACACGTACTTCATCTTTGTAAAGGAGCTTTACAGGTTCAACGAGTTCAAACTGCATATCTTCTGGAAGTCCGCCAACGTTGTGGTGAGCCTTTACGCCGTCGCTTTCGAGGATATCAGGATAGATAGTGCCCTGAGCGAGGAAAGAAATACCTTCGAGTTTGCTTGCTTCTTCATCAAAAACTTTGATAAATTCGCCACCGATGATCTTACGTTTCTTTTCAGGTTCTGCAACATCTTTGAGAAGGTCGAGGAAACGGTCGGTAGCATCAATATATATAAGATTTGCATCAAGCTGGTTGCGGAAAACTTCGATAACCTGTTCACTTTCGCCTTTACGCATAAGACCGTGATTTACGTGAACGCAAACGAGCTGTTTACCGATAGCCTTGATTAAGAGAGCAGCAACAACAGATGAGTCTACACCGCCTGAGAGAGCGAGGAGAACTTTTTTATCTCCTACCTGAGCCTTTACAGTGGCTACCTGTTCGTTTATGAAAGCCTCTGCGAGTTCAGGTGTAGTAATTCTTGCCATAGATTCCGGACGTACATTTTCCATGATTGATCATTCCTTTCGTTAATTAAAACCGATATAATTATATCACGACAACGCTGATTTTTCAATAGGGAATAAGTTTAAAAAAATTTTTTGATGAAGTTAATGGTATATTGATATATTATGTTGTTATTTTTTGTATGTGTTGCTTAAAGTAAAAACTTTCAATTTTTTGACATTTTCTATTTTTTGAAAATATTTCAGCTTTTATCGATAAAAATAAGTTATTTTTCCCATTCAAACATTCTGTAGACTTTTTCATTATGCACTCTTGTGCTGAGTACAAATCCCATCATGACATACATACTTAACAAAGCAGTTCCTCCGGCACTTACAAAGGGGAACGGAACACCGATAACCGGCAATATTTTTAGAGCCATTCCGATATTCATTACACAGTGGGCAAAAATCATTGCAAATGCACCCATACATATATTTTTACCAAGTTCTTCTCTGGTTTTTCGGCTGTCTGCTATTATTTTTATACAGATATATGCCATAAGTGCAATAAGCGCAACACAACCGGCAAATCCGAAGACATATCCGACGTATGAAAAAATGAAGTCGTTGTGCATTTCAGGAACTTCATGGTAGTTGTCATTGCACAGACCGTTTCCGGTTATTCCGCCGGAGGCAAGGAGATTAAGTCCCAGATCCTGTTGCCATTCAATACCTTCGGGGTCGCTTCCTGGATTGAAAAGTATAAGGATACGCTCTTTATGAACTGAGCCGAGAAGATATTTCCATGCAAAGAACAAAGCAGGCGGTATGGCGATAACAGCAAGGAGTATGTAACCTATCGATATTCCTGCCGAATATATCATCACAAGAAACATCACAAGAAATACAAGTGCTGTACCATGGTCGCCCTGTTTCATGACGATAGCTACCGGAACTGCACCGTGAAGGCATAGCAAAAGCGTATTTATAAGATTGTTCATGCTGTCCTTGACTTTATAGAGATGATATGAAAATGACAGCAGAAAAGCTATTTTTAATATTTCCGCAGGCTGAAAGGTTATCGGTCCGAGTTTGAGCCATGCGATATCATCAGTACCGCTTACACCGACACCCATTGAAGTAAATGTCAGAATAACAGGAACTATGGCGACAGGGACATACAGAAACCAGAGTTTTGATATTTTTTTATAGTCAAAAGCGGCTATAAAAAGGCTGACAGCCAGACCTGCAAGCATTGAAAAAAGCTGAGTCCTGAAAGTATCGGGATGAAGATAATCCGTTTTTCCGAGAGAGTAGAGCAGGGCAACTCCAAGAGCTGTACACAGACTTACTGCAAGCAGTAAAAGTTTGTCAAGCTTTTTGAAATATTTTGCAATGGCATTAAAAATGGTTTTCATTTTTGTATTCCTTTCAAAAATTTTGTTTTTCAAGTTGTGAAAGATATTCTGATATAGTTTTGGTTACGCCGTATTCGGCATTGCTTTTAGCTATGTATTTCCCGTATTTTTTCATGTCATCATTGGCATTTTCCATTACATAGCTGTATTCTGCCTGTTCTAAAAGTGAAATGTCATTGTAAAAATCACCGAAAGCCATAGTTTCGGACCTGCTTATGCCAAGCTCTTTCTGAAGTATTGAAAGTCCGGCACCTTTGCATACACCGGGATTCATTATATCCATCCAGCAACTTCCTGATATCTGTAACTCCACAGAATCTTTAAAAAGTCTGTTAAGTACAGGAAATGAATTTTCTGAAGGGTCTTTTTTATCGAATATAGCTATCTTGAAAATCGTGTCATTTACATCAAGCAGATCATTAAGCACAGTACGTGTAAAATAATAAAAACCAAGTTCTTCTTCTGACTGCCTGTTAAACTCCTCCGAAATATATGTACCGTTCATTCCGCAAAGTACAAGGTGTACATCGGGGAGATATTTTTTACAGGCACTGATGATTTCCTTCAGTTTATTGTCGGGGAGACCGTTCACTCCGGTGATCTTTCCGTCAACTACATTAAATGCACCATTGTCACAGATAAATGTCATTTTGTCTGTTCTTTCCTTAAAAAGCGGTTTTAATGCCGAATACGATCTTCCGCTTGCTACGACAAATTTGATATTGTATTTTTCAAGTTTGTCGAGTATATCAAAAAAATCCGGAGGGAAATTTTTGTCAGGGTCAAGAAGAGTGCCGTCCATATCGCTTGCTATAAGTCTTATCATATTAAGAGATTCATTCCTTTGTGTAAAATATCATTCTCTCTGATTCCAGTATTTCCTGTCAAGCGATCTGTACTGTACAGCCTGTGAAATATGTGATTTGTCTATTACTTCCTTGTTATCAAGATCTGCTATGGTACGTGCTACTTTAAGTATTCTGTCATAAGCTCTGGCTGAAAGACCCATTCTGTCAAACACGTTTCCTAAAAATGTTCTTGCTTTATCATCAAGTGGACAGAAATCATGAAGTTTTGATGAAGTGATCCTTGCGTTGCACGGAATGGAAGTTCCTTTAAATCTTTCAAGCTGTATTTCACGTGCGTTTTGTACTCTTTTGCGTATAGTTTCCGAACTTTCTTCTTTTGCAGTAGACGAAAGATGTTCAAACTCTACCGGAGCAACTTCTATATGAAGATCAAGTCTGTCAAGAAGCGGACCGGAAATCTTTGAAAGATAGTTTGAGACTTGTTTTTGTGAGCATATGCATTTTTTCTTCGGGTGACCGAAAAAACCGCAGGGGCAAGGGTTCATAGCAGCGATAAGCATTATTGATGAAGGGTAAGTTATAGTACCTGCAGAACGGGAAATAGTAACTTTTTGATCTTCGAGCGGTTGTCTGAGTATTTCGAGGGTTCTTCTGTCAAATTCGGCAAGCTCATCAAGAAAAAGAAGACCGTTGTGTGCAAGTGATATTTCTCCGGGGTGAGGAACGCTTCCGCCACCTGCCAGTCCGGCAGATGAAATAGTGTGGTGAGGAGAACGGAAAGGTCTTACCGTTACAAGCGGAGTATCTTTGTCAAGAAGTCCTGAAATAGAGTGAATGTTGGTTGTTTCTATAGATTCTTCAAATGTCATCAGAGGCAGAATAGAAGGTAGTCTTTTTGAAAGCATACTTTTTCCGCTTCCGGGGCTTCCGATAAGCAGTGCATTGTGACCTCCTGCAGCGGCTATTTCCAGAGCAAGCTTTGCTGCGTGCTGTCCTTTTATATCGCTGAAATCAGCGGCAGAGCAGTAGTGAGTGTCACGAGGCTTGTATTTTTTCTGAACCGGAATTTTATTTCCGCCTTTGAAATGTTCGATGACATCCATAATAGATTTTACACCATAAACATTGATTTCGTCAACTACTGATGCTTCAAATGCATTGTCATACGGAACAAATGCGTGCTTAATGTTATTTTTCTGAGCTACAAGTATCATAGGTAAAACTCCGTTTACGTGTCGTATATTACCATTTAACGATACCTCACCGATAAAACAGCAATCATCGGTGTTTTCGGTGATATAGCCCATTGCTTTTAAGATTCCCATAAAAATTGCCAGATCATGAACAGAACCGCTTTTTTTCGTATCAGCAGGAGCAAGATTCATCATTACTCTTGCGTTAGGAAATTTTATTCCGCCTGAACGCATTGCTGATTTTATACGTTCACGACTTTCTTTTACTACCATATCAGGAAGACCTACTATCTCAAAAGATGGTTGACCCATACTTATATCGGTTTCTACATCTACCGGAAAAGCATTTAATCCGAATAATCCCAGAGTATTAATTTTTGAAAACATAATTTTATTGTCCTTTCTTAAAATATTTATTTACAAAACCATATTTATGAAATAATAATATCATATTATGGATAAAAAATCAATAGTTGTAAAGGGAGTTTTTTGAAAAAATAAAAAATCTCATATTTCAGACAAAAAAATCTGAAGTATGAGATCAATGATATTTAAAAATAAATACTCTATCCGATAAATCAAAAAACGTTGAAGATTTGATAAAAAAACCGTTTGTTATTACAAAAATATTTTAAGCCATTGACACCTTGGATTGATTGTAGTATAATTATATAATGTATCAAAATGGCTATTTATATACTTGTTTTATAACAGTATCAGTATAACATATAAGTGTTAAAATAGCAATAGTTTCAGATTAATTCCTGTATTATTGTCATTTTTTACAGTGACAGTTGCAGGTCATCAACACAAAGGAGGACCAGACACCTATGGTGAATGTCAAGCCTAAACAGCTCGGAAAAAATGTAAGAATGAGCTTCGGTAAAATAAACGAGGCTTTAGAGATGCCAAATCTTATTGAAGTGCAGAAAAATTCCTACAAATGGTTCAAAGAGGAGGGACTGAAAGAGGTTTTTCATGATGTAGCAGCAATTACTGACTACAACGGAAATTTAGTTCTGAATTTTACAGGATACAAAATTGACGAAACGCCTAAGTATTCTATTGCTGAATGTAAAGAGCGTGATGTTACTTATGCAGCACCATTGAGAGTTACTGCAACACTGTGGAACAAGGAAACCGGCGATGTTAAGGAAAGCGAAATTTTCATGGGCGATTTTCCGCTTATGACTGACAGCGGTACTTTTGTAATCAACGGTGCAGAACGTGTTATTGTTTCTCAGCTTGTCAGATCTCCGGGTGTTTACTACTCGTTTGAAAAGGATAAGACAGGTAAGAACCTTTACAAGTCCACTGTTATTCCGAACCGTGGTGCATGGCTTGAATACGAGATGGACTCCAATGACGTAGTATATGTACGTATAGATAAAAACAGAAAAATACCGCTTACTACATTTATAAGAGCACTTGGTGTAAGTACTGACGAAGAAATCGAAGATATGTTCGGTTATGACGAAAGACTTTATCAGACAATGACTCAGAAAGACGGTACCAAAAACAACTCTGATGCGCTTATTGATGTTTACAAGAAGTTGCGTCCGGGTGAACCGCCTACGGTAGAAAGCGCTCTGTCACATATTAATAATCTTTTCTTTGACGCAAAGAGATATGATCTTTGTAAGTTCGGAAGATACAAGTACAACAAAAAACTTGGTATAGCATCAAGACTTGCAGGTCATAAGCTTTCAAGACCTGTTGTAAATTCACTTACAGGTGAATTTATGGCTGATGAGGGAGAATTCATAAACTATGAGAAGGCTTGTGAGATCGAGCAGGCTGGTGTATCAGAAGCCTTTGTAAATGTTGAAGTAAAGGAAGATTACACAACTCCTTTAGGCGAAAAGAAGGTAAGACTTGTTGAAAAAGAAGTAAAGATCATCGGTAACGGTATGGTTGATATCACAAAGTATGTAAACTTTGATGTAGAAAAGTATGATATCAACGAAAAAGTTTACTTCAAAGTTCTCAAGGATATCCTTGAAAATTCCGCCAATGAAGAAGAAATCGAAGAAAATGTAAAGAAGAGAGTGGAAGAACTCGTTCCTAAGCACATTATTCTCGATGATATATACGCTACAATAAGCTATTTCCTCAACCTTTGTTCAGGTATAGGAACAGTTGACGATATCGACCATCTTGGAAACAGAAGAATCCGTTCTGTAGGTGAACTTCTCCAGAACCAGTTCAGAATCGGTTTTGCAAGAATGGAAAGAGTTATCCGTGAAAGAATGAACCTTCAGACTCAGGATGTTGATACAATAACACCTCAGTCACTTGTAAATATCCGTCCTATCACAGCGGCTATAAAAGAATTTTTCGGTTCATCACCACTTTCACAGTTCATGGATCAGACAAACCCTCTGGCTGAACTTACACATAAGAGACGTCTTTCAGCTCTCGGTCCTGGCGGTCTTTCAAGAGACAGAGCCGGATTTGAGGTTCGTGACGTTCACTACAGCCACTACGGAAGAATGTGTCCTATCGAAACACCTGAAGGTCCTAACATCGGTCTTATCTCATATCTTGCTACATTTGCAAGAATCAATAAATACGGATTTATCGAAGCTCCTTATCGTAAAGTTGATAAAGAGACAGGTGTGGTTACAAATGAAGTTGTATATATGACAGCTGATGTTGAAGACAACTTTGTAGTTGCACAGGCTAATGAACCGCTTACAGAAGACGGAAAATTTGCAAGAGTAAGAGTAAATGCACGTTACAGAGACAAGATCCTCGAATGTGAAAGAGAAATCGTTGATTACATGGACGTTTCACCTAAGATGGTTGTTTCTGTTGCTACAGCCATGATTCCGTTCCTTGAGAACGATGACGCTAACCGTGCGCTTATGGGATCAAACATGCAGCGACAGGCTGTACCGCTTCTCAAGACAGAAAGCCCTATCGTAGGAACAGGTATGGAATACAAGGCAGCTGTTGACTCAGGTGTGTGTATTGTGGCTGACTGTAATGGTGTTGTTACCGGTGTTTGCGCTGATGAGATCGTAGTAAAAGACGAAAACATGATCGAACATAAGTACAAACTTACAAAGTTCAAGCGTTCAAACCAGGGTACATGTACAAACCAGCGTCCTATAGTAAATGTCGGTGAAAAGATAACTGCAGGTCAGGTTCTTGCTGACGGTCCTGCTACATGTGACGGTGAAATATCACTTGGTAAAAACGCACTCATCGGATTTATGACATGGGAAGGTTATAACTACGAAGACGCCGTACTTCTTAACGAAAGAGTTGTACGTGAAGATATATATACATCTATCCATATTGAAGAATATGAAATAGAAGCAAGAGATACAAAGCTCGGACCTGAAGAGATCACAAGAGATATTCCTAACGTGGGCGATGATGCTCTCAAGGATCTTGATGAAAACGGTATTATCCGTATCGGTGCTGAAGTTCATGCAGGCGATATACTTGTTGGTAAGGTAACACCTAAGGGTGAAACTGAACTTACAGCAGAAGAAAGACTTCTCAGAGCAATATTCGGTGAAAAGGCAAGAGAAGTACGTGATAATTCTCTTAAAGTACCTCATGGTGAAGCCGGTGTTATTGTTGACGTAAAGATATTTACAAGAGAAAACTGTGATGAACTCAGTCCCGGTGTAAATATGCTCGTTCGTTGCTATATCGCTCAGAAGAGAAAGATCTCTGTCGGAGACAAGATGGCCGGTCGTCATGGTAACAAGGGTGTCGTTTCACGTATACTCCCTCAGGAAGATATGCCATTCCTTGCTGACGGTACACCACTTGATATCGTTCTTAACCCTCTCGGTGTTCCTTCACGTATGAACATCGGACAGGTACTTGAAGTACATCTTGGTATTGCGGCTAAGGCACTTGGCTGGAAGATAATGACTCCGGTATTTGACGGTGCGCACGAAGAAGATATACGTGCTTGTTTCAGAGCAGCTGATGAACATCTCAAGAAGGTTGATGATCCTGATATGCTCTTTAACGGCGTTGACTTCAACGAAGACGGTAAGTTTACGCTTTATGACGGAAGAACAGGTGAACCTTTTGATAACAAGGTTACAGTTGGTTATATGTATTACCTCAAACTCCATCATCTCGTTGACGATAAGATCCATGCACGTTCAGTAGGTCCTTACTCACTTGTTACACAGCAGCCTCTCGGCGGTAAGGCACAGTTCGGTGGACAGAGATTCGGTGAAATGGAAGTTTGGGCACTTGAAGCTTATGGTGCTGCATATACACTTCAGGAAATCCTTACAGTTAAGTCTGACGATACTGTAGGACGTGTAAACACATATGAAGCTATTGTTAAGGGACAGAACGTTCCTAAGCCGAGCTTCCCTGAAGCATTCAAGGTTCTTATCAAGGAACTCCAGTCACTTGGTCTCGATGTAAGAGTTCTTGATGCTGAAGAAAATGAAATAGATCTTAAACAGACTTTTGATGATGATGATATCATACCTCAGCCGGTTTCAGCAGCAGATGACACAGCTATGCCGCTAACCGATGATTATTATGATTCAGCAGAAGCAGAAGATTCAGGTATGGCCATAGAAGAAAATGACGATGATTCTGATATGTTAGGCATGGATGATGACGACGAATTTAACGATATGGATGACAGTGATTTTAATTACGATGATCTTGCTTCTGATGAAGACGATATGTAATTGTAATAACGTTTGATTTAGTTTAAGATAGGAGTTAAGTAGTAAAGAGAGAACAGCTCTCTTTACATCTTGCCTCCGGTGTGGGAGGATAATGCTTTGGAATTTAACGAATTCAAATCTATAAAAATAGGGCTTGCTTCACCTGATCAGATTCGTACATGGTCATATGGTGCGGTTGAACGTCCTGAAACTATAAACTACAGAACACAGAAGCCTGAACGTGACGGTCTTTTCTGTGAAAAGATTTTTGGACCTACTAAAGACTGGGAATGTCACTGTGGTAAGTTCAAGAAGATAAGATTTAAAGGTAAAGTCTGCGATCGTTGTGGTGTTGAAGTCACAAGAGCAAAAGTAAGACGTGAAAGAATGGGACACATAGAGCTTGCAGCTCCTGTATCACATATCTGGTATTTCAAAGGTACACCTTCCAGAATAGGTCAGGTGCTTGAAGTTTCACAGAAACGTCTTGAAGAAATACTTTACTTTACTAAATATATTGTTGTCGATCCGGGCAATACAACAGAGCTTATTAAAAAGCAGCTCCTTTCAGAAAAGGAATATCTTGATGCGCTTGAAAAATACGGCGATGATTTTTATGCTGATATGGGTGCTGAAGCAATAAAAGAGCTTCTTGAAGAGTACGATCCGGGAAGATATGATGAATATATTACACAGCATATCGAACAGTTTGCAAAGGTAACAGGCATAAGTGAGAGAGAAATAATAGATTATCTTTCAAAGAGAATCTATATAATCACTGATAACGGCGGAAATCCTGATTATGAGGAAGGCCAGGTCGTAAAAAGATCAGTATTCCTTCACAAGGTAATGCGTTACAACAGAGAACAGGAAGAGTACGGAAGTCCTATCAGAATAAAAGTAAAAACAGGTTCTGAATATATTGAAGAACTTTTCAATAAAAATATAGCCGACGCAAATGTAAACGGTGAATTTGATGAAATAGCAAACAAGGATAACTGGATAAACAGCCTTGTATGGCTTGCAAATGAACTCAAAGCTGAGCTTAAAGATCTTCCTGCAGGTCAGAAGAAGATAAAGCTTTTAAAAAGACTTGAAATAATAGAAGCTTTCAGACTTTCAGGTAACAAGCCTCACTGGATGGTTCTTGATGTTGTTCCGGTAATTCCTCCGGATATCCGTCCGATGGTTATGCTTGATGGTGGCAGATATGCTACATCAGACCTTAATGATCTCTACAGAAGAGTTATAAACAGAAACAATCGTCTTAAGAGAATGCTCACTCTTGAAGCTCCTGATATCATTATCAGAAACGAAAAACGTATGCTTCAGGAAGCTGTAGACGCACTTATAGATAACGGCAGACACGGCAGACCTGTTACAGGTCCTAATAACAGAGCTTTAAAATCTCTTTCTGATATGCTCAAAGGTAAGCAGGGTCGTTTCAGACAGAACCTTCTCGGTAAGCGTGTTGACTACTCAGGACGTTCGGTTATCGTTGTAGGACCTGAACTCAAGATGTATCAGTGCGGTCTTCCTAAGGAAATGGCACTTGAACTTTTCAAACCTTTTGTTTTAAAGAGACTTGTTGATACAAAGGTAATTGCTAATATAAAGAGTGCAAGAAAACTCGTTGACAGAGCAAGAACAGAAGTATGGGACGCTCTTGAAAATGTAATCAAGGATCACCCTGTTCTTCTTAACCGTGCCCCCACACTTCACAGACTTGGTATTCAGGCTTTTGAACCAATCCTTGTTGAAGGTCGTGCACTTAAACTTCATCCGCTCGTATGTACAGCATATAACGCTGACTTTGACGGTGACCAGATGGCTGTACATCTTCCGCTTTCAGCAGAAGCTCAGGCAGAAGCAAGATTCCTTATGCTTGCCGCTAACAACCTTCTTAAACCATCAGACGGTAAGCCGGTTGCTGTTCCTACACAGGATATGGTACTCGGTTCATACTACCTCACAATGCAAAAAGATGGTGAGCCGGGCGAAGGAAAGGTATTCAGAGATGAAAATGAAGCTCTTATGGCTTACAATGAACACGCAGTATCTCTCCATGCCGCTATTAAAGTAAGAATAACAAGAGAAATCGCAGGAAGAAAAGTTTCAAAGATAATTGACTGTACAGTCGGAAGACTTATATTCAATGAAAATATTCCTCAGGATCTCGGATATGTTGACAGAACTGATTCTGAAAAACAGTTTGATCTTGAAGTAGCATTCCTTGTAGGTAAGAAACAGCTTTCTGATATTATAGAACGTTGTATCCGTATTCATGGTACAACAACAACTTCAGAAGTTCTTGATAAGGTAAAAGCACTTGGATTTAAGTATTCCACAAAGGCAGCTATCACAGTTGCTGTATGTGATGCGGTTATTCCGCCTCAGAAGAAAGAAATACTTGATACTGCTCAGGGTAAGATCGATATTATCACAGAACAGTTTGAGTATGGATATATTTCAGGTGCAGAAAAATCCAAGAAGGTTATCGAAATCTGGAACAAGGCTACAGATGACGTAACAAAGGCTCTTAAATCGAACCTTGACAAATACAATCCTATCTTCATGATGGCTGACTCAGGTGCCCGTGGTAGTATCAACCAGATAAGACAGCTCGCAGGTATGCGTGGACTTATAGCCAATACATCAGGTACAACTATCGAGATCCCGATCAGAGCTAACTACCGTGAAGGTCTTAACATTCTCGAATACTTCATTTCATCTCGTGGTGCCCGTAAAGGTCTTGCCGATACAGCGCTCAGAACTGCCGACTCAGGTTACCTTACAAGACGTCTTGTTGACGTATCACAGGATGTTATCATTCACGAAACAGACTGTGAATCAAATGATGGTCTTGAAGTATACGAAATCAGAGAAGGAAACGAAAAGATCGAACCACTTTCAGAACGTCTTCTCGGACGTTACCTTGTTGATAATCTCTGTGATCCGCAGACAGGCGAAGTTATAGTGCCTAAGACAAAGCTTATGACAGAAGAAGATGTAAACAAGGTTGTAGGTCTTGGCGTAGAACGTGTTAAGATCCGTTCAGTTCTCCATTGTAAATCAAAACAGGGTGTATGTGCTAAGTGTTATGGTGCAAACCTTGCTAACGGAAACCTTGTATCTGTCGGTGAAGCAGTTGGTATCATTGCGGCTCAGTCTATCGGTGAACCTGGTACACAGCTTACAATGAGAACGTTCCATACAGGTGGTATCGCTTCAGCAGAAGATATCACACAGGGTCTCCCTCGTGTTGAAGAACTCTTTGAAAGCCGTCGTCCTAAGAACGCAGCTATAATCGCAAGAATCGCAGGACGCGTTCATATTGAAGAAGTAAAGACTACTAAGAAGGTATTTATAGTAGACGAAGAGACAGGAGAACAGGAAGAATATATGATTCCTTGGAACCTCAGACTTAAAGTACGTGATAACGAACTTATCGAAAAGGGTACAAGAATCACAGAAGGTAACTGTTATCCTGCAGATATACTTGCAGTACAGGGAACAGAACATGTACAGAACTATATCATCAGTGAAGTACAGAAAGTTTACCGTTTGCAGGGTGTTGATATCAACGATAAGCATATCGAAGTTATCGTAAGACAGATGCTCAGAAAGATAAAGGTTGAAGACAGTGGCAGCAGTTATCTCCTTCCTGGTTCACTTGTTGACAGAAAGGAAATCGATACTATCAATGCAGAACTTCAGGAAAGAATCGATGCCGGTGAATTCGGTATTTCACTCGTTACAACCGTTCCTGTTCTTCAGGGTATCACAAAGGCATCTTCAAGTTCAGACAGCTTCCTCTCAGCAGCATCATTCCAGGAAACTACAAAGGCTCTTACAGATGCAGCTATCAGAGGAAAGAGCGATAATCTCCTCGGACTTAAAGAAAATGTTATTATTGGTAAGCTTGTTCCTGCCGGAACAGGTATGGAAATGTATAATAAGGTTAAGGTTGTTAAAAACGACAAGCCTGAAACATTTTCAGCTGATAATGTGATCTGATAAAAGATATCAAAAAAATATGTCCTCCGAAAATCCGGAGGACATTTTTTTGATGTTAAGGTTATTTTACATGATATCTTTATACATTTGAAGCCGAAGCATAAAGATTATAGTAAAATCCCTGCTTCTTCATTAATTCTTTATGGTTGCCTTGTTCGATTATATTACCGTCTTTCATAACAAGTATAAGGTCTGTGTTTCTTATAGTAGAAAGTCGGTGTGCTATGATAAAGCTGGTTTTACCTTTCATGAGTTTTTCAAAAGCTTTCTGGATCTGTACTTCAGTACGGATATCTATGTTACTTGTTGCTTCATCAAGTATGAGCATAGGTGGATTTGTGAGCATTATACGGGCTATGGTGAGAAGCTGTTTCTGACCTTGTGAAAGGTTTCCGCCGTTTTCGTCTATGATGGTGTTGTATCCGTCAGGTAGTCTTTTTATAAAGCTGTGTGCATGAGCAGCTTTTGCAGCTTCTATTATTTCATTTTCTGTTGCATCAGGTTTTCCGTAAGAAATATTGTCAGATACCGTTCCTTTGAAAAGCCATGTTTCCTGCAGTACCATTCCGAAACAGCTTCTTAAACTGTTTCTCTGAACTTCCCTGACATCATGTCCGGAAATCACTACATCGCCGTCAGTAGTGTCGTAAAATCTCATCAGAAGATTTATAAGAGTTGTCTTTCCGCAACCTGTAGGTCCGACTATAGCAATACGCTGACCGGGAGTAATGCTGATGTTGATATTCTGAAGCAAAGGTTTTTGCGGTACATATGAAAAGCTTACGTTTTCAAAGCGTACAGAACCGTCTGATTTTTCGATTACAGCAAGTTTGCTGTCATCACTTTCATTTTCAGCCGATATTACATCAAATACTCTGCGGGCGCAGGCAAGGGCGTTCTGCAGTTCTGATATAACGCCTGAGATCTCATTGAAGGGTTTTGTGTACTGATTTGCATATGACAGAAAACTTACAAGAGTACCTACCGATATGTGTCCGTTTATAACTCTGCTTGCACCGTACATTGCTACAAAGGCATAGATTATTCCGTTTATAAATCTTGTGAGCGGATTTGAAACAGATGAGAAAAATGTTGCCTTAAAACCGCTTGCTCTGTACTGTGAGTTGAGCTTGTCAAAATATTCCTGTGCATCATCTTCGTATGAAAAAGCTTTTACGATGGACTGGTTTTTTATCATCTCATCTGTAAATCCCGAAAGTTTTCCTCTTATTTCGGATTGTTCGGTAAATGCCTTATGTGAAGCTTTTGCTACACCTGCAGCGGCTACAAGAGAGAGTGGGGTAAGAAGAATAACTATGAGAGCTATCTTGACATCTATTATCAGCATCAGAATGAGTGTTCCGAGAATGGTTATTATACCGGTAAAAAACTGTGTAAAACACTGTGTAAGAGCGTCAGAGACAGTTTCTATATCATTTGTTGCACGGCTGATAAGGTCACCTTTTGAATGTTTGTCAATAAAGCTTATAGGTACTTTATTAAGCTTTACAAAGAAATCTTTTCGTATATCGCATGAAGTGAGATATGAGAGACGATTTGTACTTCTTGTCATGATCCATTGTGAAAATGCACTTATTATTACTGCAAGACATAAAAATATGAGCGTTTTTGAAACTGACTTAAAGTCAACATTTCCCTTTCCGATGATATAGTCTATAGCTTTACCTGTAAGGATAGGTGTTATAAGTGAACCGGCTACACCGATAACAGCAAAGATTATTGTAACAGCAAGGTCTTTGCTGTATTTTTTTGTGTAAGAGAAGATTTTCTTTAGTATATCCATATTTTATTCACCGGCTTTCTGTATTTCAACTATTTCGCTGTAGACTTCGCAGTTTTCGCAGAGATAATCGTGAGTACCAAAGCCTACTGCTTTACCGTCTTCAAGAACGAGGATCTTATCTGCATTTTTCAGTGAAGTGGCACGCTGGGATATCATTATGACAACCGGATTTTCGGGAAGGTCTGCAATAGCTCTTCTGAGGTTTAAGTCAGTTGTCATATCAAGTGCGCTTGTACTGTCATCAAGTATAAGGATCTCCGGTTTTGCGGCAATGGCTCTGGCAATCGTAAGACGCTGTTTTTGTCCGCCCGAAAAGTTTTTTCCGCCCTGGAGTACAGGTGCATTTATTTTGTCAGGAAGCTTTTCTATAAATTCGTATGCCTGAGCGGTTTTAAGTGCATCTATCACTTCGTCATCTGTTGCAGATTTGTTTCCCATTCTTATATTTTCGGCTACTGTTCCCGAAATAACGGATACCTTCTGAGGAACAGAAGCGATCATTTTACGAATACTGCTTATCTTGTATTCTTTTATATTTTTTCCATAGATTTTTATTTCTCCGCTTGTTACATCAAAAAATCTTGGAATGATATTTGCTATAGTAGTTTTACCACTGCCTGTACCACCGATAATTCCGAGAGTTTCTCCTTTTTTTAGTGTAAATGATATATTGCTTACAGATTCTTCTGAAGCGTCAGGATATCTGAATGATACATCGGAAAATTCAAGTACAGTGTCACCTGTCGCAACGATATCTTCCTTTCCGTCAGTAAGTGAGGAGTTTATATTGAAAATTTCAGTTATACGGTTAGCGCCTGCTGCGGCTTTGTTGAAAAATACGATAAGATTTGCAAGTACAACAAGTGAAAGTGAGATCTGTGTCATGTAGTTTATCAGGGCAGTTATTTCACCTTGTGTCAGACTGCCTGTATCTACTCGTATTCCGCCAAACCATATTATCAATGCGGCGGCAAGATTAAGTATCATAAAGTTTGCAGGGTTTAAAACTGCGGATATTTTGCTTACTATGACTGCGTGTTTGCTCAGATCATCCGATGTTGAGGAAAATTCGTCTATTTCTTCCTTTTGTCTTGAAAATGCTCTTATAACACGGGTTCCTTCAAGATTTTCGCTTGTAAGAAGTGATACTTTGTCAAGTCGTTTTTGATTCTGTTTATACATCGGAATAGATTTTGACATTACTTTGTATACGATAAAAGCTATTATCGGAGCGGCACCAATGGGTATAAGCGAGAGTTTCAGGTCTATTGATACAGCCATTATGACAGCACCGATAATCAGAAAAGGAGAACGGGTAGCAAGTCGTATGCCCATATTTACACCGGTCTGTACAGCATTTGTATCATTTGTAAGTCGTGTTATCAGTGTCGACGCACCGAGTTTGTTTATTTCTGCGTGGGAGAGAGTATTTATATGTTTGTAAAGAGATTTTCTGAGTGACGTTGCATATCCGTATGCACATTTAGCAGCAAAAAACTGGCATGTGAGGGCAAAAGCGAGTCCCGATATTCCGAGGAGTATCATGACTCCGCCCATTTTTATTATATAATCCTTGTCATTGTTCCCGATACCTGTGTCAATGATCTTAGCGGTTACAAGAGGAACTATCAGCTCAAATATCGCTTCGAGCAGTTTAAAGAAAGGGCCGAGAAAGAGGTATTTTTTATATCCGTCAAAATATTTTAGTAAACTTTTCATCAGCAAATTCTCCTTTGAAAATAAATGTTGTGATGATTTTTCTGCTTTATAAAAACAAGACCCTCATAGTGAAGGCCTTGCTTTTGTACATATAAAAAGTTTTTATCCTTTTACAACCTTGTGGAATGTTTTCTTACCTTTTTTGAGGATAACATCACCATCGATCTTTATAAGGGCTGACGGATCAGTTACTTTCTGATCGTTTACTGAAAGACCGCCCTGAGTAACTGTTCTTCTTGCGTCACCGTTTGAAGTAGCAAGTCCTGTCTTTACCATAAGTGTGAGAACACCGATCTCGCCGTTTGTGAGGTCTTCTTCGCCAAGTGTTGTTGTTGGCATATCAGCACTGTTACCGCTTCCTGAGAATACAGCCTTTGCTGCTGCGTCAGCCTTATCAGCTTCTTCTTTGCCGTGAACAAGTTTTGTAAGTTCATAAGCAAGAAGTTCCTTTGCTTTGTTGAACTGAGCGCCTTCCATAGTTTTTTCCATTTCTTCTATTTCTTCAACAGGAACAAAAGTGAGCATCTTAAGGCACTTGATAACGTCAGCGTCACTTACATTTCTCCAGTACTGGTAGAAGTCATACGGGCTTGTCTTTGCAGGGTCAAGCCATACAGCTCCCTTTTCTGTTTTACCCATCTTCTTACCTTCTGAGTTGAGAAGAAGTGTAATAGTCATTGCGTGTGCGTCTTTTCCGAGTTTCTTTCTGATAAGCTCTGTACCGCCGAGCATATTTGCCCACTGGTCATCTCCGCCGAACTGCATATTACAGCCGTACTTCTGGTAAAGCATATAGAAGTCATAACTCTGCATTATCATGTAGTTAAATTCGAGGAAAGTAAGACCTCTTTCCATTCTCTGCTTGTAACATTCAAAAGTAAGCATCTTGTTTACTGAGAAGCATGCACCTACTTCACGAAGTACATCTACATAGTTGAGGTCAAGCAACCAGTCGCCGTTGTTTACAACGATAGCCTTGTCTTCCGAAAAGTCGATAAAGTTGCTCATCTGTTTTTTGAAACATTCAACGTTGTGGTCGATAGTTTCTTTTGTCATCATTTTTCTCATATCTGTTTTACCGGAAGGGTCTCCGATCATTGCAGTACCGCCACCGATAAGAACTATTGGCTTGTTTCCAGCCATCTGAAGTCTTTTCATAAGACAGAGAGCCATAAAGTGTCCTACATGGAGAGAATCAGCTGTAGGGTCAAATCCGATATAAAAAGTAGCTTTTCCTTCATTTATAAGATTTTTGATTTCATCTTCATCAGTAAGCTGTGCAAGAAGACCTCTTCTTTTAAGTTCTTCAAATAATGTCATAAAAATTCTTCCTCCAAAATAATAAAAACTTTCGTCAATAACATTAAAATAGTAGCACAAACCCATGATAATGTCAAGGGCTTTTTCAGTTTATCGGTATAAAAGGTCAAAATACAGTATTGGCTCTGTAATTTTTGGCTTCCTGTGAGGATTTTATACCACGTATGTCCTTGCCTATAAATTTAAGATGTGTATAAGTGAGGACTATTCTTGAGGTGATACGCGGTTCATATTTTGCAGATATCTCATCAGGTGTAAGGTTTGTGCTTACGATGGTAGGGATTCCTTTGTTTATACGGGTATTGAGTATGTTGTAGAGAGTCGACCTGTAAAAATCAGTTGTATTTTCTGTGCCAAGATCGTCAAGTATGAGAAGGTCTGCATTTACAACAGTTTCATATGTGTCTATGTCTGTTTCGATACGTCCGAAGTGTTCTTTTTCTATTTTTATCAGAAAGTTTACAGTAGAGTCGTAAAGAACGTTTACTCCCTTGTTAAGAAGCTGTTCTGCTATCGCAAGGGAGAGATGTGTTTTACCGAGACCCGGATTTCCGTACATAAGAAGATTTTTTGAATCTTGAGAAAATGTATTTGCGTACTGCTTGCAGTATTCGAGATTTTTTGACATGGTAACAAAGCAGTTTTCGTTTTCCTCAGAAATTATATTTTTATAGTACGAAAGATCAAAAGAATCAAAACTGCAGAGTGTAATTCGTGAAGATGCATTTAAGTGGTCTACTGATACTTTTCCGATAAGTTCTTCAAAGCAGTTGCACATTTTTCCGTTGTGATATCCTGTGTCACTGCATTTTTCGCAATTGTATCTGAGTTCAAGGTAGTCATGCGGATATCCGTTTCTGACAAGGAGAGAAGCTATCATTTCCTGTGCTTGTCTGTTCTGATTTTCAAGACTTTTTATTTTTTGCTGGATATCTTCGCCTTTGCGTATAATTTTGATGAGATTTATTCCTGTAGTAGAAAGTATACGGTTTATTTCTGCTATTTCGGGGATTTTCTGTTCTATTTCGGCATTTCGTCTGTCATTTTCGGCTATAGCTGAAAGACGGCGTGTATTCATCATTTCTGATGCTCTGGCAAATATATTTTTATTCATTTGTATTAGATTCCTTTATTTGTATTTTCGGTGAGTGTAATGGCAAGATCTCTTGTAAATTCGGAAACGTCATACTGGGATTCAGGCTTCTTTTTAAAATTTTTACTTTCCTGCTGAGCCTGTTCAAGTGTGGTAATTCCTTTTTTACGCCAGTTTTCAAGTATTCCGTTTACATAATTTACAGTAAGTTTTTTTCCTGTGTCTATCATTTTTTCGCAGGCAAAGTTGATAAGGTCGGTGCTGTAGCCTTTCATACGCCACTGGTCAAAAAATTTCTTCTGATTTTCAGTAGGTTCTCTTGTGAGTCCGAATGATTTGTACACTTCACGATTGAAAGTATTTACTTTTGAAATGCGTTCGATTTCATTCTGTGCTTTTTCAAGAGTGTTGATATCATTTTTATACCAGTCTATTGCTATGGTGTCTATATAGGCGATATTTGCTTTCTGAATTGATGAACAGTATGTGAGAAGCATAAGTATTACATCAATATTGAGCCCTAAGTATTCGTGTTGCCATATAAGTGAACGTGTCATGGTATTGTTTATCATTCCGCCAAGGCAATTTTGTGCTACTTCAAGAAGATTTTTTATATCTCTTGATTCATTCTTCATTTTTTCTATTTCTGACGGCAGTATGTTAAAAGTTGAGCTAGAAAGTTTTACAGGGGCTTGTTTTGGTGGTGTTTTTTGTGCTTCTCCTGTTTTTTCTTTTATTTCCTGTTTTTCTGTTTTTTCGGTAACAGGAGCAGGTGGCTGAACTTGTATGTCTGATTTGCTTTCTTTCTTTTCGTGAGTAAGAGTGCCGAGGATACCGACTTCCTGCCAGAAGTTAAAAGCATCTTTTACATCATCTTCGTTTATATTTATAGCGGTGCATATTTCAGAGATGTTGATTTGCTTTCCGTTGTTTCTGAGTATGTAGAGCAGTACTTTTACTGCATTTCCCGATGCAAGTTTTATATAGTTGTCAACAACGGCATTTGGTACGGCAAATATAGACCCCCACGGGCCTGCATTTAAGAAGTAATCCATATTCATTTCTCCAAAAAAATAAAGTCATTTTAAAAAATCCATAAAATAAGAATAACATATTTTTCAGCTAAAAACAAGGGGAGTGATGTGGTGTAAAACAGGTAAAAAATATGGAGTGAATTTTCAGATGATTGACAATAAAATAACCTAATGGTATAATGTATTGGTTATCGAATTTTAATAATATTTTGGATACGATGATAATAATAATCACAAGGAGATTAAAAGTAATGATCAAAAGGAATGTAACTTCTAAGATTACTGCTACAATAACAAGCACAGCTATGTTGCTATCATATTGTAACTTGTCAGCTTAGAATTGTTGCTGAAAACGAATTTAAAGCTACAACAGATAGTTACTCTTGGCTTTATGATCTCATAACAGACATTAAGGATTCTTCTGATGATGCTTGCCAAGGAACTATAAATATAGTTAATATAGTTAAAGGCATCGCAAATAGATACGGAAAAATACTTATTTGCGAGCCGTATTATGATGGAGCAAAGGTTAATGTATGATGTTACAAAAGCAACTTAAACATTATAAAACTAAAAATGAAAGTTCTCTTTCGAGAATCTGGGTTGATATTGGCATACTAATAATCATTTTTTTTGTGGAAGTGGGTGTTGATGTCAAACGAAAGGTGAATATAACTAATGAATTACCAAAACTTATATCAATAAATCCATTTTCCGCTTTGATTCTTTTTATTCTGTTCCATATCATATTTTTAATTATAAAATCTGTTATTTATAACAAGAGGAAACAAAATATAATGGAACATGGTAATGTAATTGAAGGCGTAATAACAGGCACAATAAACATTAAGGTTTTAAGTCGAACTCCCGGAGCTACATATAATTATAAGTATCACGTTCAGCTAAGTGATGGAAGAACAGTTAATACCGAAGTTTATTACGAAGACTTTGTTAAGAATGATAGTATAAGTAGCTGTACAGTTTATGAATATAATAGCCATTATTATTTCACGGATTTCAGATAAGGGTAGAAAACAAAGCATAAAATAAATCAATCCTAATAAATCAAAGTTTGCTTTATTAGTATACCACAATAACAAATATTCCATGGAATCGAACATACAATGCACTTTGTGGTTTTTGTATATATCGTATAAAACGAAACATTATATATTGACATAATTATAAATAAATGATATAATCAATATAATAGTTGATATAATTATGATGGGAGGGTTGTATGTTGGAACAAAGAAAGTGTATAGCTGTCATTACAGCAGAGCCGGACGGAAAATGTCAGCAGATGCTTATAAAAGGGGTTCGTGATAAAGCTTTTGAAGAAAATATGAATGTTGCGGTTTTCTGTACTGCTACTAACAATAGTTGTTTTGATGAGTATAGCGAGACGGAAGAACAGGTATATTATATACCTGATTTTGATAAATTGTATGGTATTGTATACGCTCCGGATATGATATTATTTGCAGGTATAGATAAGATAACAGAACGTTACAGAAATGCAGGTTGTCCTGTGATATGTGTCGATGTTGAAAAAGAAGGCTTTATAAATCTTATCGGAACAGATGACAGAGTTGTGCGTGAATCTATAAATCATCTGTACTATGAACATGGCTGTCGTGATATAGCTTATATGACAGGAATAAAAGATTATCCTCATGCAGAGATGCGACTCCAGAGTTATCGTGACGCAATGCGTGACCTAGGGCTTAATGTCACTGAGGACAGGATTTTTTACGGTGACTTCTGGTATAATAAAGGCGGAGAATTTGTACAACAGCTACTTGAAAGTCAGAAAGGTCTTCCGCAGGCTATAGCGTGTGCAAGTGACAGAATGGCACATAGTGTATGTGAGGCATTAAAAAGCCTTGGATATAGGATTCCGGAAGACGTACTTGTTACAGGGTACTGGGAAAATGATCCGACATTATCATATATTACGGGAATGGGGAAAAATCCGGCAACAGTAGGATACAGAGCTGTGGAAATGATATGCGAAATAGCAAGAGGGAAAAAATATAAGAAAGATACATACTATGTAGAGTGTGTTGCGAATAAAAACATATCATACAGCTGTGGTTGCGTGGACGAAAGTTCAAAAATGATGTTCGGTGCAGTTCTTGATATATTTCAAGAATCCGGTGGATTTTTTTCACCTTATAATAAAATGTCCGAACATTTATATGAAGTGGACGGATTTAATGATTTATTCTGGAAAGTGGACTGGTATACAAATTTTATAAAGCCTTTTGAATGTATGAATGTATGTTTGTGTGAAGGCTGGGACAAATCGCAGGATAATTCAAAACTTACTGAAAATATCTATCTTGTTTATGAAAGTGACAGAGTAGATGGTGATGAATACGCAAGATCAGTTGACTTTGAGAGAACGTTTCATGTTTCTGAGATGTCGCCTGCACTCTGGAAAGAATCAAAGGAACCTACTGTATTTTATTTTTTTCCTGTTTTCACAAAGAAAAGGAGCTATGGATATATAGTTTTATCTTATGGAAACGGCTACATAATAGACGGTCTTGTGCATAAGTTCTGGTTGAGAAATTTTCAGCTTGCTCTTGAGTCGCAAAGGAGATTTATGGAGATAAAATTTTTGTATTCTGCAATGGAGAAAAATGCAGTTATTGATTCTATGACAGGTCTGTACAACAGAAATGGTTTTAATATGTATTCTAAAGAATTACTTGATGATGCTGTAGCGGAAAAACGAAAATTTGCGGTTATTATGGCAGATCTTAACTGCCTTAAATATATAAATGACGTATTCGGGCATTATGCAGGTGACGATGCTATATGTACAGCAGGCAAGGCGATATCATACTCGACTTGTCCGAAAGCCTTAAAGGAAAGAAACTTCCGTATGGGCGGTGACGAATATCTGAAGATCATAGTCGGTGATATAAGCAGTGAAGACGTGGAAGAATGTATAAAAGAAGTAAATAAATATCTTGCAAAGAGAAATAACAGAAGTGATGTAAAATATCCTGTCATAGTAAGTATGGGATATGCCATAGATGACGCTGATAAGATAGAATCTCTCAACGAATTTATAATTACAGCCGATGAACGTATGATCAAAAATAAAATTGAAGTCAAGAAAAAAACAGGTTTTGATCATAAGCGTAATGAAAAATAAATATATCAGAACATACAGTCAGACGTAAAAAAATCTGGCTGTATTATTTTTTTCTATTGTAAATGCAGTGATTTTGTGGTATGATTGTAATGTTAGTGATTTGAATACTATTGATTTGTCTGGAGGAATTTTTTTGTCATCTTATATAGAAAAAATAAAGTCTTTAAATGAGAAAAGAGAAGCACCGCCACTTGCGCATATTCATAATTACGGGTGTCAGCTCAATGTAACAGACGGTGAAAAACTCAAAGGTTTATTGTTGAATATGGGATATGGCATTACCGAAATTCCCGAACAGGCCGATCTCGTTATCTTCAATACTTGTGCGGTTCGTGAAAATGCCGAGGAACGTGTTTTTGGAAATCTCGGCTTTTTAAAACAATACAAGGAAAAGAATAAGGAAATGATAATATGCGTCTGTGGCTGTATGACAGAACAGTCGTGTATAGTTGAAAAAATAAAAAGTTCATACAAATATGTTGATATAGTTTTCGGCACAAATGCTTTTGATAAATTTCCTTCATATGTGTATAATATAATCGAAGGACAAAAGCGTGTCTATGATACCTCAGGACCTGACGAGACGATTCATGAAGGACTTACTCAGGTACGCAGTTGTAAATTCAAAGCATCTGTTCCGATAATGTATGGCTGTAACAACTTCTGTACCTATTGTATAGTGCCATACGTAAGAGGACGTGAACGCAGTCGTGCACCCAAACTTATACTTGACGAAGTACGCAGTCTTGTAAATGACGGTTGTAAGGAAATAATGCTTTTGGGGCAAAACGTAAATTCATACGGAAATGACCTTGACAAAGATATAAATTTCCCATGGCTTTTAAGACAGATAAATGCGATAGAGGGTGACTTTATCATAAGATTTATGTCATCGCACCCTAAAGATGCAAGCAAAGAGCTTATTGATGCTATTTACGAATGTGAAAAAGTCGGAAAACATCTGCACCTTCCTGTTCAGTCTGGAAATGACGACGTTTTAAATCGCATGAACAGAAAATATACAGCGCAGAAATATCTTGAGATAATTTCTTATGCACGAGAAAAAATGCCTGATTTTTCATTTTCAAGTGATATACTTATCGGATTTCCGAATGAAACCGAAGAAGAATTTCTTGATACACTTGACATCGTAAAAAAAGTAAGGTACAGCAATATCTACAGTTTTATATATTCAAAAAGAACAGGCACAAAAGCTGCGCTTATCGATGATAAGATAACATATGAGGAAAAGCAGGGTCGTATGCAGAGACTTCTTGACCTGCAACGTGAGATAACCACAGAAGATTATAAAAAACTGGTGGGTAAAAAACTCAGAGTACTTGTTGAAGCAAACTCAAAAGGCGGAGAGGGTACGCTTACAGGAAAGAGCAGTGAATTTGTCATAGTAAACTTTGACGGCGACAGCTCGCTTATAGGTACTTTTGTGAATGTTGAAGTAACAGGTGCAAGGAACTGGGCAGTTGACGGAAAAATATGTACCACATAAAAACTTGACAAGAAAGAAACCTCGTGATATCATTAAAAGAGTTGAAAATAAAGTAAAACCGGAGGAAATAAAAAATGGATATAATCAAGATGACAAGAGAACTCGGAAAAGCGATACAGCAGGATGAAAGATATATCGCATATTTTGCCGCCAAGGATAAGAACGACAAGGATTCAGATCTTCAGAAGCTTATCGGTGAGTTTAATATAAAGCGTCTGGAACTTAACAACGAAATGACCAAAGACGACAAGGACGCAGAGAAGCTCAAGGAACTTGATGTTACTATAAAGGATATGTACACAAAGATAATGGGAAATGAAAGCATGATGGCGTTTAACATAGCTAAAAATGATATGGATGCACTTCTTTCAGAAATAAACAACATAATCACTATGTGTGCAAACGGAGAAGATCCGGATACATGTATGCCGGAACAGTCATGCAGCGGAAGCTGTGCATCATGCAGCGGATGCCATTAAGATCGAGTTTACAGATTTGGCAATGAGTACGGGGATTTTTTATCCATGTACTCATTTGTATTTTTATAAAGTATTTAAAGAAAGAATGTGAAATATGCTATTAAAAGATATTGACAGAGAAAAAATATCGCCAATGATGCGTCAGTACTGTGATATTAAGGATAAGTATCCCGATTATATACTTTTTTTCAGACTCGGTGATTTTTACGAGATGTTTTTTGATGACGCAATAACTGTTTCACGAGCATTGGAACTCACACTTACAGGCAGAGACTGCGGACTTGAAGAAAGAGCACCGATGTGCGGAGTGCCTTTTCACAGCAGTGATGTTTATACCAAAAAGCTTATAGAAGCAGGATATAAGGTAGCTATATGCGAACAGCTTACAGATCCTTCAGAATCAAAGGGAATAGTTGTACGTGATGTTGTTCGTATAGTAACTCCCGGAACGCTTATAGAGAGCAGTATGCTTGATGATTCGGCAAATAACTACATAGGTTGTGCTTTTTACAGTGATGGTGAGTGTGCTCTGTGTTTTGCCGACCTTTCGACAGGCGAAGCGGCTGTATCGTTAAAAAGCGGAAAAGAACTTGAAAATGATATAATAAATGATATTTCAAGATATCATCCCTCAGAGATGATCTTCAATCATGATTTTGCCGGACTTAAATCAGTAAATGAATTTATAAAAGATAAACTTGAATGTGCTTTTTCTGTTCGCAAAGATGAATGTTTTGAGCCTGATATGAAAGAAGAGATCGTATTTGCACAGTTTTCAGTTTCATCTTTTGAAGAGCTTTATCTTGAAAAAAATGATATACGTGTAAAGAGCGTATGCGGACTTTTTGATTATTTTTATGAGACACAACGCTCACTTACAGGCCGTTTTACTAAAATAGATATAGTCGGCGAAAATGCCTATATGGGTATTGATCTTTCTGCAAGAAGAAATCTTGAACTCTGCGAAACACTAAGAAATAAGGAGAAAAAAGGCTCACTTCTCTGGGTAATGGATAAAACCGAAACTTCGATGGGAAAAAGACTTCTCAAGTCCTATATAGAACAGCCTCTTCTCAGTCCTGCACGTATCATAGAAAGACTTGATGCAGTTGAGATACTTACCAAAAATTCACTTACACTTATGGAACTGCGTGACCTTCTTGATAAAGTGTATGATATAGAAAGACTTATGACAAGGGTAATGTACAAGACTGCTACGCCTCGTGACCTTAAAGCATTGTCAGCTACATCGCTCATGCTTCCCGATATAAAAAAACAGCTTGAAAATGTGTCTGATTCAAAGCTTCTCAGTTCTCTTAATAAAGATATATTTACTCTTGATGAAATAGCAAATCTTATAGAAAACTCAATAGTTGACGAGCCTCCTGTCGCTGTAAAGGACGGCGGAGTAATAAAGGACGGCTTTAATGCTCAGCTTGATGAGTTAAGAGGGATAATGTCAGGCGGAACGGATATAATAAGCGGAATAGAAGAAAGAGAAAAGGAACGTACAGGAATAAAGGGTCTTAAGATCGGTTATAACAGAGTTTTCGGCTATTATATCGAAGTTACACGTTCTTATTATAAACTTGTTCCTGATGATTATATAAGAAAGCAGACGCTTACAAACTGCGAGAGATTTATAACACAGGAACTTAAAAATGTTGAAAATACCATTCTCGGAGCAAAAGATAAGATACTTGTTCTTGAAGCGGATATATTCAATGAAATAAGGGATTTTGTTGCGTCAAAGCTTGATGAAGTTCAGAAAACTGCGTCAGCTGTAGCCATACTCGATGTAATGTGTTCTTTTGCACAGACAGCTATAGACAACAGATATACCAAGCCTGATATAGCCATAGACGGAACTATCGAAATAAAAGACGGCAGACACCCTGTTGTTGAACTTATGCTTTGTGATGAAGTGTTTGTTCCTAATGATACATACATAGATACAAAGTCTAACCGTATGTCTGTTATAACAGGTCCTAATATGTCAGGTAAATCAACATATATGCGACAGGTAGCACTGATAACTCTTATGGCTCAGATGGGTTCTTTTGTACCTGCGGCATATGCGAGAGTATCTGTTGTTGATAAAATATTTACCCGAATAGGAGCATCTGATGACCTTACTTCAGGCCAGAGTACGTTTATGGTTGAAATGAAGGAAGTCGCAGAAATTTTAAAACATGCAACAAAGCAAAGCCTTGTTATACTTGATGAAGTCGGCAGAGGTACGTCAACTTTTGACGGAATAAGTATTGCAAGAGCAGTTGCCGAGCATATCTGTACAGGAAAAAATCTTGGCTGTAAGACATTGTTTGCAACACACTATCATGAACTTATAGGACTTGAAAATGAGCTTGACGGAGTGAAAAATTATAGTATAGCTGTAAGAAAACATGGCGACAGCATACGTTTCTTAAGAAAAATAGTTCCCGGTGGAGTTGATGACAGTTACGGTATAGAAGTTGCAAGGCTTGCAGGAGTACCGTCAAAGGTAATAAACAGAGCAAAGGCATTGCTTTCCGAACTTGAGCAGAATACAAAAAAACAGCAGGAAATAATGGAGAAGTACAGCAGTCAGGATCAGCAGATAAGTTTTGACAGTATAAACAGGGAAAATGCACTTGACAGACTGAAAAAGACGAATATAGCAGAACTTTCAGACAGTGAGTGCCGTGAACTTCTTGAAGATATGTATACGATGCTCAGTTAAGAAAAGTTAAGAAAAAGGGAGTGAGTTTGTGCCGGCAATAAATCTTTTAAGCAAAGAAATTTCCGAACTTATTGCAGCAGGTGAAGTTATTGAAAGACCGTCATCTGTTATAAAAGAACTTATCGAAAATTCCATAGATGCAGGTGCGACGCATATAACTGTTGAGATAAAACGTGGCGGTTCTACTTTTATACGAGTTACGGATGATGGTTGCGGTATAGCATTTGATGATGTTCCGAAGGCATTTTTAAGACATGCGACAAGCAAGATAACGTCAAGGGAAGACCTTAACAGTATTCTTACTCTGGGTTTCAGAGGCGAGGCGCTTGCATCGGTGTGTGCCGTATCAAAAGTGGAGATAATGACAAAACAAAAAGATGATGAACTCGGAACACATTACATAACAGAAGGTTCACAGGAAGTGATGCATGAAAAAACAGGCTGTCCTGACGGTACGACAATAATAATACGAGATCTTTTCTACAACGTTCCTGCCAGACAGAAGTTTATGAAAAAGGACACTGTTGAGGGAAATATGGTCAGCAGTATAGTTGACAAGATAGCGCTTTCCCACCCCGAAATATCATTTCGTATGATAAGGGACAACAAAGCAGAACTCAGTACGTCAGGTGACGGAAATCTGTATTCGTCTATATTTGCCGTATACGGAAAAAATTTTGCGGCAGATATGATAGAAGTGGATTATGAACTTGATGGTATAAGAGTGAGTGGTTATTGTGTAAAACCACTGTATTCCAAGGCAAACAGAGTTTTTCAGAATTTTTTTGTAAACGAGAGATATATAAAATCACAGGTGTGTGCATCGGCGCTTGAGGAAGCATATAAAGGCGTCATAATGGTGGGAAAATTTCCTGCTTGTGTACTGAAAATCGGGCTTGCACCCGATACGGTAGATGTAAATGTTCATCCTGCAAAGGTTGAAGTGCGTTTTTCAGATGATAAGCCTATTTATAACTGCATTTATTTTGCTGTAAAGTCAGCACTTATGAAGGCAGGTATGATATATGATTTTGAACTTGAAAAGACCGCATTTTCAAAAAGCTCTGCAAGCGAGAGTGAAAAAGAAGAAGTTTATCAGCCTCAAATCCCTGTAGTACCTGAAAAATCTGAAAAACCGCCTTTACAGAATGTTGTTTCTGATATTTCAAAAGAAGTTTTCAAAGAAAATAAGGCAGAGCAGTCACAGCAGACTGTTGATGAAGTTTCTGTATGCAATAATACTAAGCCCGAAAAGCCTGAAAACCTGTTTGAAAATAATAATGTCAGACCACAAAATCTTTCGGCAGTACCTGCATATACAGCTGTTATAAAAGAAAACCCTCCCATAAAACCGATTGTTCACAGCCGTATAGAAGAACCTGTAAAAAATGAAGAAAAAGTTGAAAACTTTAGCTATATAAACAGAGCATCACTTCAAAAAACAGAGCCTGCACCTGAAAAAACCTTTAAGCCGGCTGAGGAGAAAAAAGAACTTCGTTATATAGGCGAAGCTTTTAAAGGATATATTATTTCGGAAATAGATGACAAAATAGTTATCGTTGACAAGCATGCGGCTCATGAACGTATAATATTTGAAAGACTTAAAAAACAGGGATATGAATCAAGCCAGCTTATAATGTGTGCAGAAGGCATACTGCTGTCGCTTGATGAAGCAGATGCACTTTCTGAAAATCGTGAGCTACTTGAAAAAATGGGATTTTCTCTTGATCTTACAAACAGTCCGTATGTAACAGTCAAGGCTTTACCGTCTATTATCGCACATCTTAATCCCGATGAGCTTATTCCTGAACTTGCGGAAAACTTCAGAAAAAACAAGCTTGACCCGCGTCCCGAAGCCATAGATGATATACTTCATACAGTAGCGTGCAAAGCCGCAATAAAAATGAACGACAAAAACAGTTCTCTTGAACTTGAAAAACTGGTAAATGATGTGTATAACGATGAAAATATAAGACATTGTCCTCATGGCAGACCGGTAATGTTTGTGATAACAAAATATGAACTTGAAAAACAGTTCAGACGAAAAGTGTAGGAGGCTTTTTTATGAAAACCAATATACTTGTTATAACAGGGCCTACAGCTTCAGGAAAGACTGCTCTCGGAGTAGAAATGGCAAAAAGACTTGACGGTGAAGTTATATCAGCTGATTCTATGCAGATATACAAGGGTATGGATATAGCTACCGCAAAGCCTGCAAAAGATGAGATGAGTGAAGTGCCTCATCATCTTATAGGTTTTCTTGACAGGACAGAAAGTTTTTCTGTTGCTGATTATGTGGAAATGGCAAATGCTGTGGCAGAAGATATTATTTCAAGAGGTAAAAAGCCGATAATCGTAGGCGGAACAGGGCTTTATATTTCATCATTTATAAATAATGTTCAGTTTGCCGATATAAAAAGCGATGAAAGTGTAAGGGCACGTTTAAAAGAAGAGGCACAGCTTTACGGAAACGAATATCTTTTAAGCAAGCTTTCAGAGTGCGATCCAGAAACCGCATCTGAACTGCATCATAATAATCTTTCAAGAGTTATACGTGCTCTTGAAGTATATGAAGTTACAGGAAAGAAACTCAGTGACTACAAAAAAGAGAGCCTTTCACAAAAATCACCATATGATTTTACAGTGACCGCACTTACTTACACCGACCGTCAGCATCTGTATGACAGAATAAACAGACGTGTCGATATCATGCTTGAAAACGGTCTGCTTGATGAGGCATATGAAGTTTATAAAGAGAGCGGAAAAATAAAAACTGCACATCAGGCGATAGGTTGCAAGGAACTGATACCATATTTTGAAAATACTGCGACTCTTGATGAGTGTATAGAAAAGATAAAGCAGGAAACACGCAGATACGCCAAAAGACAGCTTACATGGTTTCGAAATAAACCTGATGTGAACTGGATAGAAGCGGACGAAAATTCAGATATAAATTTTTTTATAAAAAAATGTGAAAATATTATAGCCAAACAGAGAAATATATGATATAATAAAAGATGTGTAGTCACACAACAAAGAAAATATATTAATTTCTTTGGCAGAAATTTCAATCGGTCTTTTGCAGAGGACATGATTTTAGATTTAATTTATTTTATTTTTTATCTGCAAAGAATGGAGTTATATTTATGAACAAGCAGTTGAACTTACAGGACGTATTTTTAAATCAGGCAAGAAAAGAAAAGATAATGATTACAATTTATCTTACAAACGGCTTCCAGTTTAAAGGAGTAGTAAAAGGCTTTGACAGTTATA
Organism: Ruminococcus sp.; assembly: GCA_015066745.1. Lineage (GTDB taxonomy): Bacteria > Bacillota > Clostridia > Oscillospirales > Ruminococcaceae > HUN007. Next base: position 31,661 of record SVNW01000011.1, read on the forward strand.
TAGTTATACTTGATTGTGAAGGCAGACAGCAGATGGTTTACAAGCATGCAATATCAACAATAATGCCATCAAGACATATTTCAATACTTGACAGTAGCGCTTCACAGTCTGAAAAGGCAGAATAATGAATACCCGTACTGCAAAGCTGCTGTTGGCGATTCTTGTCTTATTTATGACATTGACTGTGATAAATGTTGTGATTCATCTTTTTGAAAATGACTATGTAACAGAAACGGCTGTAGCTGTTTCATCGTCACATTCAATTAATTTTAAGGGCATATATGTCAGAGATGAAGAAGTCCTTTATTATGACGGAAACGGTGTTGTAAGCTATGCGGTAGAAGATGGCGGAAGAGTCAGTATAGGCGAAACAGTGGCATATGTTTATGCAGATGATAAGCAGATACAGTTAAATCAAAGAATAGAAGCCATAGATTCCGAGATAGCTGTATTAAATAAGATACAAAATCCCGGAACACAGGAAATATCACAGCCGGCATACCTTTCTTCACTTATTGAACAGGCATATCAGAGCATGATGTTCAATAAAGAAGGGAAAAAATTTACGGCACTTAGTAATACAAAGGAAGAAATGCTCATTTATATGAGTACACTTCAGTATGTAACTGATGAGATAGATTCTTTATCGGACAAGATAGCCGGACTTGAAGCAGAAAAGTATGAACTTGAAAATCAGCTGAAATCGCCAAATGATGTCATAGAGGTTCCTTATTCTGCGTATTTTTCAAGCAGAGTCGATGGCTATGAAGGATATCTTGACTATGAACAATCTCAGAAACTTACTTCTTCACAGATAGAAAGTATAAGTGACAGTATAGAAAGTACAAATGAACAGAGTGGTAATAAAGTACCGGTCGGAAAACTTATTAAAGGTTACAAATGGTATATAGTAGGAATAGTAGAAACTACGGACTGGCTTTCACTCGGTGATACTGTAAATCTATACTTTCCATCAAGTGACAACAAACTTGATGCTAAGATAGAAAGCATACGTGACAGTGATGATGGAAATGAAAAAATTATAACACTTGTATGCACAGATATGTCGCATGATTTTGTACAGCACAGGGTCGAAAACGTAGAAATTCAGGATGAAGAGTATAAGGGAATCAGAATTTCTCGTGAAGCGATACAGGTAAAAGACATGGAACAGGAAGTAGAAGAAAACGGTGTAAAGTCACTTCAGGTAGTTCCTGTAAAAGGTGTTTATGTAAAGCATGGCGAGAAAGTTATCTTCAAGAAAATAGATCCTGTTTTCAGCGCTGATGATTATGTTGTTTCAAAAATAGTTCCAGACAGCGATTATGTTCAGCTTTACGATGATACTATTGTGGGAGGTATGTCCTTAAAATGAAAACACAATTTAACTATATTGATGAAAATTACAAAAGGATAGTATTTAATCTCAATGAAGCTAAAGAAAAATACAATCGTTCCGGAGAAAATATCGATATAATGGCGGTTACTAAAACAATAGCGCCTGAGGTAGTAAATTATGCGATATCTTCATGCGGTATAAAAATACTCGGCGAAAACAGGGTACAGGAATACCTTTCAAAAAAAGAGTTGTATTCTCCCGCCTCTGTTCACTTTATAGGCCAGTTACAGACAAATAAAGTAAAATACATAGTTGACAGCGTTGATATGATACAGTCGGTAGACAGTAAAAAACTTGCTCTTGAAATAAACAAGCATGCCGAGCGTGCAAAAAAAATACAGAATATTCTTGTAGAAGTAAATATTGCAGGTGAAGAAGCAAAAGGCGGAGTATCTCCCGATGAGCTTACAGAACTGCTTTATGAACTTTCAGAGCTAAGCAATATCAAGGTTTGCGGGCTTATGACAGTTCCTCCTGTTTTTGAGTCAGAAAAATTTTTATATGATATGCAAAAAATATATATTGACATTTCAGAGAAAAAAATAGATAATATTAATATGAGTCTTTTATCGATGGGAATGTCAGGCGATTATGAAACAGCGGTCAGATACGGTTCAAATATGATACGTATCGGCAGTGCGCTTTTCGGTGCACGAGTATATAAGTGACATTTTTTAAAATTGTTTGTATGGCTTTTTATCATTTGGTCGCACATGATGATAAAAGCAGGTTATAAATTCTCTATTTATTTTATGTGCGAGGAAAGGAAAAAATGTAATGAAGCTTTTAGATAGTTTGAAGGATTTCTTTTTACCACCTGAGCAGGAGGACGATTATCAGCCTGAAACACCAAAGCAGGAGATGCAGCCAGCGGCAACGCACCAGATACATCAGCCTCAGCCAAGCGAGATGATCGAAACACCTGATGAGAAGAGGAATAAAGTAGTGAACATTCAAGCGACAGCACAGTTACAAGTAGTTCTGGTTAAACCGGAAGTTTTTACAGATGCAAAACAGATAGCAGATCACCTTATAGCAAAGAAGACAGTTGTTTTAAACCTTGAAACAGCATCTTCTGAAAACAAGAGAAGAATCATAGATTTTCTTGTTGGTGTTGCATATGCAAACGGCGGAAGTCTCAAGCCGGTAGCAAATCTTACTTATATAATCACACCTTACAATGTTGGTTTTATAGGTGAAGATCTTGTTGGTGAGCTTGAAAATAACGGTGTAATTATTTAAGCTGCATAATATTTTTTGAGTTTCCTGCGCAAATGGAAATGATATCAAATTTAAGAGGTGATAGAGTTGATGAAGGCAAGTGACATAAACAGTCAAAAATTTGAAAAAGCAGCATTCGGATATAAACAGGAAGATGTTGACGGATTTCTTAATGAACTCGCTGCTGATTATTCTCAACTTGAAAAGGATAATGAAGAGATAAACACAAAACTTCAGGTTCTTGCTGATAAAGTAAGAGAATACAGAAAAGACGAAGACGCAGTAAAAGATGCACTTCTTTTTGCACAAAAAGAAGGACATCGTGTTGTTACTGAAGCAAATACAAAGGCTGAAGAAATAATCTCCAAAGCCAAGCGTGAAAGTGAAAAGATAATAAGCGATGCGACAATGGATTCCAAGAAAGCTGTTGAAGAAGTAAGAGCAGAACTGAAAAAAGAACAGGAAAATCTCTCCTACATGCAAAAACAGGTATCAGAATTCAAGAAAAATCTCTTTGATATGTACAAATCGCATCTGGAAATGATATCATCTATGCCTCAGACAGAAGATGATGATATAGATGAAGACGAAGATGAAGATGAATCAGTTGTTGAAGAAATTCCGGCAGTTTCAGAAAAAGAGGAAAAAGTATCTGAACCTGTAAAACAGCCTGCATCACCTTCCCCTTCATATGCACCGGTAAATCCGGAACCTGTTGAAAAACCTGATCCGTTCAGAACACAGTCTATACCTGTAATAGGCGCAGGTACAGGCGATAACAAGTATGCTGAACTTCAGTTCGGACAGCAGAATAATAATAAGTAACATAAATTTATATATGATAACCAGTAAAGGAAGATTATAAAATGTCTCAGGATTATAACAATACTTTAAATTTACCTAAGACAGACTTCCCTATGAGAGGAAATCTGCCTACAAAAGAACCGGAAACTTTGAAAAAGTGGGAGTCTGAAAGACTTTACTACAAAATGATTGAGAAAAATGAAGGTAAGCCACTTTACATACTTCATGACGGACCTCCGTATGCAAACGGTGAGATCCACCTTGGAACAGCTCTTAACAAGATTCTCAAGGATTTTATAATAAAGTACAAAAATATGAGCGGTTTCTGCGCTCCATATGTTCCCGGTTGGGATACTCACGGACTTCCTATCGAACTCAAGGCACTCAAAGCTATTGGCGTTGAAAATGGTGCGGTTTCTCCGGCAGAACTCAGAAAACACTGCAGAGACTTTGCCATGAGTCATGTAAAAAATCAGATGAACCAGTTCAAGAGAATCGGTAGCATCGGTAATTATGACGATCCATATCTTACACTCAAGCCTGAGTATGAGGCAAGACAGATAGAAGTCTTTGGAAAGATGGCTACAGAAGGATATATGTATAAAGGTCTTAAGCCTGTTTACTGGTGTCCTGACTGTAAGACAGCTCTTGCAGAAGCAGAGATCGAATATTCAAATGATGATTGTCACTCAATCTATGTAAAGTTCAATGTTACAGATGACAAGGGTGTTTTCTCAGCTGCAGGTGTTGATCCTTCAAAGGTTTATTTTGTAATATGGACAACAACTACATGGACTATTCCTGGTAACCTTGCAGTTTGTCTCGGACCTGAATATGACTATACACTTGTAAAGGTAAACGATGAGTACTATGTAATGGCAGAAGAACTCGTTGCTGCTACAATGAAAGCTGCAGGTATTGAAGAATACGAAACTCAGGGCAGATTTACAGGTAAAGAACTTGAATACATAAAGACAAAGCACCCTCTCTTTGACAGAGTTTCTCCTATTATCGTAGGTGATCACGTAACTCTTGAAAGTGGTACAGGTTGTGTTCACACAGCACCTGGTCACGGTGTAGAAGACTATGAAGTATGCCGTAACTATCCTGAAATCGGAATAATAGTTCCTGTTGACGCAAACGGAAAGCTTACAGATGAAGCAGGCGAGTTTAGCGGAATGGACACAAATGAAGCAAACAAGGCGATCGCAGCAAAGCTTGAAGAAGTAAATGCACTTCTGGCTATTGAAAAGATCGTTCACCAGTATCCACACTGCTGGAGATGTAACAGCCCGATAATCTTCAGAGCAACTTCACAGTGGTTCTGTTCAGTAAACGGCTTTAAGGATAAAGCTATAAAGGCTATCGAAGACGTAAACTGGATCCCTGGCTGGGGCGAAGAAAGAATAAAGGGAATGGTACGTGACAGAAGTGACTGGTGTATCTCACGTCAGAGAACATGGGGCGTTCCTATTCCGATCATATACTGTAAAGAATGTAATGAACCAATAGTAACAGAAGAAACTATTGCAGCTATTTCTGATACATTCAGAAAAGAAGGCGCAGATTCATGGTGGACAAAGGAAGTTTCCGAAATAATTCCTTCAACTGTAAAGTGTAAGTGCGGTTGTTCCGAGTTTACAAAGGAATATGACATCATGGACGTATGGTTTGACAGTGGTGTTTCACATTCTGCTGTTATGGAAGAATATGACGAACTTCAGTGGCCTGCTGATCTCTACCTTGAAGGTGCAGACCAGTACAGAGGCTGGTTCCAGTCATCACTTCTTACTTCAGTTGTATATAAGGGCAAGGCTCCTTATAAAAACGTATGCACTCATGGCTGGGTCGTTGACGGTCAGGGCAAGAAGATGTCCAAGTCACTCGGCAACGGTATCATGCCTGATGAAATCGTAAAAGAATTTGGTGCAGATATTTTAAGACTCTGGGTAGCATCTTCAGACTACCATTCAGATATCAGAATATCCAAGGATATTTTAAAACAGCTTTCAGAAGCTTATAAGAAAATAAGAAATACAGCAAGATTTATTCTCGGTAACATCTCAAACGGTGACGGATTCGATCCTGATACTGATGCAGTTTCCGATGATAAGCTTACAGAAATAGATAAGTGGGCAATTACAAGACTTGATGCACTTATCGATAAGGTAAATGCAGGTTATGAAAGTTTTGAATTCCACATAGTATTCCATGCTATCCATAACTTCTGTGTAACTGAAATGTCCAACTTCTATCTTGATATTATCAAGGACAGACTCTACTGTACAGGTGAGAAGTCAGAAGAAAGACGTGCAGCACAGACTGCTATGTACAGAATACTCAGCGGTGTTGCAAGACTTGTTGCACCTATCACATCATTTACAGCAGAGGAAATCTGGAGCTATATGCCACATTGTGAAGGCGAAGATACAACAAGTATTTACCTTAATCAGATGCCTGCAAAGAGCGGTATAGAAGTTACACCTGAATTTGAAGCAAAGTGGAATCTTATTTATGATCTTCGTCAGTCTGTAAATAAGGCGCTCGAAATCAAGAGAAACGAAAAGGTTATAGGTAAATCACTTGAAGCTTCCGTTAAGCTTTACTGTGGAAGTAACTTTGAAACTGTAAACGCTATGGTAAGTGAACTTGCTGAGATATTCATCGTTTCAAAAGTAGAAGTATTTGCAGACGGAAACGGAGAGTTTGATGCACAGACACTTGGTGCAAGCGGACAGGCATCAGATATCACAGTAACTGTTGAAAAGGCAACAGGTGAAAAATGTGAAAGATGCTGGACATATTCCGAAACAGTAGGAAAATGTGCAGAACACGCAACTCTTTGTGCACGTTGTGCATCAGTTGTAAAATAAATTTTTTTGCAAAGAGCTTGTCGTTTTGTATAATCAAAGAGCGGCAAGCTTCTTTTGCAGACAGTAAAGATTTACAGCTAAACAGATGAGGTGAACAAATGATAATAATTGTTATGATAATTGTTACGGCGATACTCGTCTGCGTGGATCAGATGATAAAAATCTGGGCTGTAGGGGAACTTGCAGCAAAAGGGATATCAAAGCCGTTTATAAAATTCGCAGATACGGAAATTATAAATTTGACTTATACAGAAAATACCGGTGCAGCTTTCGGCATAATGAGTGACAAGCAGTGGTTTACGATAGGAGTAGCTTCTGTCGGTCTTATTGCTTTTACTGTATATATGCTGAAGTGTTACAACAAATCAAAGTTTGCCATGATAGTAAGTGCAATGGTCATAAGCGGAGGCATCGGAAATCTTATCGACAGAATACGTTGCGGTTATGTTGTGGATTATCTTGAAGTAAAGATATTTGATTTTGCTATATTTAATTTTGCGGATGTATGTGTTACAGTAGGTGTTGTACTTCTTTTGATTTATTTTCTTTTCTTTGCAGAATCAGAAAATGAAAAATCAAAGATCAGGAGAAGATAATGATGCCTTCAGAGAAAGTTTATACTGCATATGAAGATGCTGTCGGCGAAAGGATAGATAAGTGGATATGTTCTCAGAACGATGAACTTACAAGAAATTCTGTCCAGAAGATGATAAATGACAAAATGGTCGCAGTAAACGGAAAAACAGTTTCTAAAAATTATAAAATGTCACTCGGAGATGAAGTGTTGCTTATTATTCCCGAACCTGTGGAACTTTCAGCAAAACCTGAAAATATTCCGGTGGATATTGTCTATGAAGATGATGATCTTCTTGTAGTAAACAAGCCCAAAGGAATGGTGGTTCACCCTGCGGCTGGAAACTACGACGGCACACTTGTAAATGCACTGTTGTATCATTGCAAGGGAAGACTGTCATCGATAAACGGAGTTATCCGTCCCGGAATAGTTCATCGCATTGATAAAAATACAAGCGGACTTCTGATAGTCGCCAAAAATGATTTTTCTCATGCAGGACTTGCGCAACAGATCAAAGAACATTCGTTTACAAGAGAATACGAAGCTGTAGTATGCGGAAAGTTCAAAGAATATGAGGGTACAGTAAACGCTCCTATAGGTCGTCATAAGACTGACCGAAAGAAGATGTGTGTGACAGAGCTTAATTCCAAAGAAGCAGTGACACATTTTCGTGTTATAGAGCAATACGAAAAATATGCTCATCTCAGATTAAAACTTGAAACAGGCCGTACTCACCAGATAAGAGTGCATATGAAGTACATAGGTCATCCGGTTCTCGGTGATGATGTTTACGGTACCGAATACAAGGGCATTGACGGGCAGTGTCTGCATGCAAAAAAGATTGGATTTATTCACCCAAGAACAGGTGAATATCTTGAATTTGACAGTGAATTGCCGGAGTATTTCGGCGATATACTAAATAAACTTAAAAACATTTAAAATATTTCTAAAAAGGAGATTTTTTTATGGATGCTACAATAAAAAAACAACTTGAGATTACAGCTGCAAAAGTAAGAATGGGCGTAATCGAAGGAACATTTAATGCAAAATCCGGTCATCCGGGCGGATCATTATCAATATGTGATCTTATGACATATCTTTACTGGGTAAAGATGAATGTTGATCCAAAAAACCCTGATATGGAGCAGAGAGACAGATTTGTACTCTCAAAAGGTCACTGCGCACCTGCTCTTTATTCTATACTCGCAGAAAAAGGATTTTTTGACAAGGAAGAACTCAAGTCATTAAGACATATCGGAGCACTTCTTCAGGGACATCCATGTATACATATCCCCGGTGTCGATATGAGCAGTGGTTCACTTGGTCAGGGAATTTCAGTTGCATGTGGAATGGCACTTGCAGGAAAGACAAGCAATGCTGACTATAAGGTATACACAGTACTCGGTGACGGTGAAATTGAAGAAGGTCAGGTATGGGAAGCAGCAATGTTCGCAGCTCATTACAAACTTGATAATCTCGTTGCAGTAGTTGACAATAATGGTCTTCAGATAGACGGTGCAATAACAGAAGTTTGTTCACCTGAACCTATAACAGACAAATTTGCAGCATTTGGCTGGCATGTTATCACTATGGACGCACATGATTTTGATTCAATTGAAAAAGCATTTGACGAAGCAGAAAAAATTTCAGGAAAACCTGTTGCAATTATTCAGAAGAGCGTAAAGGGTAAAGGCGTTTCCTTTATGGAAAATAAGTGTTCATGGCATGGAACAGCTCCTAACAAGGAACAGTATGATCAGGCTATGGAAGAATTAAACGCTCGTATTGCAGAGCTTGAATCCAAGTAATGATTGAGAAAGGAATGAATAATTATGGCAGAAGTAATAAAAAAAGCTACACGTGAAAGCTATGGTGAAGCATTGAAGGAACTTGCGGCTGAATGTGAAGATCTCGTAGTACTTGACGCTGACCTTGCAGAAGCTACAAAGACAGTTATGTTCAAAAAAGAATATCCTGAAAGATTTTTTGACTGCGGTATTGCAGAAGCAAATATGATGGGCGTTGCAGCAGGTCTTGCAGCTTGTGGCAAGATACCGTTTGCAAGTAGTTTTGCAATGTTTGCTGCAGGACGTGCTTTTGAAATAGTAAGAAACTCTATCGGTTATCCTCATCTTAACGTTAAAATAGGTGCAACACACGCAGGTATATCTGTTGGTGAAGATGGTGCAACACATCAGTGTAACGAAGATATAGCTCTTATGAGAACTATCCCGGGAATGACGATCATAAATCCGGCTGACGGTGTTGAAGCTAAAGCCGCTGTAAAAGCAGCAGCTGCTTACAACGGTCCGGTATACCTTCGTTTTGGCAGACTCGCAACACCTATATTCAATGACGAAGCTTCATACAAGTTTGAAATAGGCAAAGGCATTACTCTCAAAGAAGGCAATGATGTTACTATAATCGCAACAGGCCTTATGGTAAATGAAGCTATGCAGGCAGCAAAACAGCTTGAAGCAGATGGTATCAATGCAAGAGTAATAAATATCCATACTATAAAACCACTTGATACAGAGATAGTTTGCAAGGCTGCAAAAGAAACAGGTCTTATCATAACAGCAGAAGAACACAGCGTTATCGGAGGACTCGGTTCAGCTGTATCAGAAGCTGTAACTCAGTGCTGTCCTGTTCCGGTTATAAAGATCGGTGTAAATGATGAATACGGATACAGCGGACCTGCTGTAGACCTTCTCAAAAAATTCGGACTTTGTGCTGACAATATCGTTTCCAAGACAAAAGAAGCTGTTGAGAAGTTCAAAAAATAAAAATATAGTTTAAATAAAACAAATCGTTTGTATAATCTATTGGTTATACAGACGGTTTGTTTTTTTATGATAAAAAATGTGCATCTGAAATTTTATATTTATAAAAAAGGTATTGATTAATCATAATTTTATCGATATAATTAATACAGTGATTATAGTTTCCGACTTATTTAAAATTAGGAGTGAAAAATATGGTAAAGAAAGCGAAACGAATGATAAGCGGATTATTGGCAATGATTACTGCTGTTAATATGTCATGCTTTATTCAGATCGAAAATGTCAGTGCATCATCTGAACTACTCAGAAGTACGTTTGAGGGAAATAATGATGGCTGGACTGCCCGTGGAAACGCAACAGTGGAATATACCGACAAAACAGCGTATGAGGGCGGTTATTCGTTATATGTATCCGGAAGAACTGCCTCATGGAATGGTGCTATGATCGGGCTTGGTGCTGATTTTAAGGCAGGAAAGTCTTATGATTTCAGCGGTGCTGTTATGTATGATACAGGTGAAGCAACTGAAGAAATTTCTATGACTATGCAGTATAACAATGCGTCAGGTGAAGTGATATACGATCATCTTGCTACAGTCAGTGTGGAAAAAAATAAATGGACAACTGTTCTTGCAGAGAACTATACTGTTCCTTCGGGTGCAACTGATATTATATTGTACTTTGAAACTCCTGAAAGCACTATAGATTTTTACATTGATGAAGTAGTTGCATATGGTGAAAAGTCTCAGTCGGTTACACCGACTAAGAGAGGTCCCGGAGATATAAACGGTGACGGATATATAAATATAGTTGATCTTATTTATTTAAAACAAGGTATCATGGGTGAATTGAGTTTTGCTGATTTCAGTTATTATGCTGACCTTGACGGAAATAAAATTATAAGCTCAGCAGATATGACTTATATGGTGAAGTATCTTTTCGGTCAGATATCGGAGTTCCCTGCAACGTCTATGCCCGGAAATGAACCGCCGGTTGATGATAATTATGATGACAGTTATTCTGAAAATCTTGATGCAAAGACTTTGAAGATGTGTCAGGATTCCCTTTACCGTGTAGGTAATACCAAAAGACTTCTTGATAAGATACAGAAAGCAAAATCAGGAGAAAATGTGACAGTAGGTTATATAGGCGGATCAATAACAGAAGGCTCAAATGCCGGAGCACAGCTTTGCTACGCTAAACTTTCCCATCAGTATTTTGCAGATACATTCGGAACAGGAAGTAATGTCGGATATGTAAATGCAGGATTATCAGGTACTTCTTCAGTTCTTGGAGTACTCAGAGCAAAGAGGGATCTTCTGTCAAAATCTCCTGATGTGATATTTGTTGAGTATTCTGTAAACGATCAGGGAAGTCTGCCATATCAGAAATCGTTTGAGTCACTTGTGAAAAAATGTCTTATGCAGGAAAATGAACCGGCTGTTATAGTACTTGTTACACGTTCTCAGAGTGGTGGTTCATGTCAGCCTCAGATGGTTGCAGTAGCAGAAAATTATGACCTTGGTGTAATAAGTGTTGACAATGCTGTTTCAAATGCTCTTAAAACGGGTGTTATGACATGGGGCGATTATGCAAGTGACCAGTATCACCCTCATAAAGAGGGGCACAAGCTTGTAGCGGAGTTTATAGGATATTATTACCGACAGGCACAGCTTAGTAAAAATCGCAGTACATCATATGAAATACCATCAACTGTAGTATATGGTGATGAATATGCAACTGCTGAAATGGTAAGTGTATCAGAACTTAAAGATTTCAATGCAGGTTCATTCAAAAGCGGTACAAGTATAAGTTCATTCAGAGACGGCTGGACACACAGTAAAAATGGAAATACACCGATGACATTCAGTGTGGAAGGCAGAGGAATATTCCTGATGTTCAAGTCAAATCAGACAGCATCTATGGGAACAGCGATAGTTGATGTAAACGGCAAACAATCAAAAGTAAGCAGTAATAAATTATATACATGGGGCGGACCTGATGCAGATCTTGCGTATATTCAGGACAAGTCTGAAACTCTTAATGTATCTATATCTCTTGAGTCTGTATCAAGTGATTTTGAACTTCTTGGAATAGGCGTTATCAGATAATAAATACAGAAAACAAAAAATATTTTATATCTTCGAATAAAACGGATGTTTAATGTGTCCGTTTTATTTTTTTAGAAATTTTTTTAGACAAATATTGACACTACACAAACTGTAAATCATATTTTTTGTTAAAATAGACTTGCAGTTTAACTGAAAATATGTTAAAATAAATAAATAAATTGTTATTGATAAAGATAGGGGGGACTCCGATGTCCAGAATAAGAGTGGCTGTAATTTTCGGCGGAGTTTCAAATGAATATGAAACATCGCTTCTGGCGGCGTCGTCAGTTATAAATAATATTGATAAAGAAGAATATGAAACGATCTGCATAGGAATAACCCGAAAGGGCAGATGGCTTTATTATCCGGGTACAGCAGAAGAAATACAGTATGACAGATGGAGTGAGAACTCTGATTGTATACCTGTAGCTATTTCACCTGATCCGAACAGAAAAGGTATCATAAAGCTTGAGAACGGAGAAGCATCATTTTCAAAAGTTGATGTTATTTTTCCTTTGCTGTACGGCAAAAACGGTGAAGACGGAACAATTGCAGGAATACTCAGGTGTACAGGTATTCCTTTTGTCGGAAGTGAGCTTATGGCATCAGCAGCCTGCATGGATAAGACTTACACACGAATGGTTCTCGGTTATAACGGAATAAAAACTTCAAACTGGCGTATGATGTTCAGAAACGAATTAAACGAACTTGACAGCAAGTGTCGTCAGTACTGCGATGAACTGTCATATCCTATCATGGTAAAACCGGCTAATTTCGGTTCATCTGAAATGCTCAGAACAGCAAACGATTACGATACTTTAAAAAATGCTATCAAACTTGCGCTTGCGCAAGATGAAAAAGTAGTTATTGAAGAATACGTAGAAGGAAAAGAACTGCAGATTGCGGTTACAGGATACGAAAGACTTACAGTATCAGAACCGGGTGAAGTTATAGTAAAAAAAGACGACTTTGACTTCAATGATATGTTCAGTCGAAGAGAATACATTATTCCTGCGGATATAAGCTGTGAAGTTGCAGAATCATTAAAACAGCTTTCAGTAAAAGTATATAAGCTTATGGGCTGTACGGGAATGGCACGTATTGATTTTTATAAAACAGACAATGACGAAATAGTAATAAGTCAGATAAATACAGTTCCCGAAATTTCTGAAGGAAGTATGTTCGTGAAGTTAATGGCTCTTTCCGGATATAATTTTACAGAACTTATAACAGAACTTATAACACAGGCTATAGTCAACTACGAAGGCAAGTCAGTGTAAATCCTGAAAAATGAGGTAAAAATTTTATGAAAGAATACTCTATCGGAGTTTTTGACTGCACAGTAGGCGGTCTTGCTCTGGTAAATGAACTGAACTTACTGCTGCCTTCCGAAAAAGTAATATATTTTTCAGAAAAACTTAAATCTGATGCTACAGCAGATGAAAAAGAATCTTTAAAAAATTGCACTATTGATAAGATAGATTTTATTAAAAAATATAATGTAAAAGCAGTAGTTTCATGCTGTAGTGATATAAATTCCGCATGGGGCATGAAAATGCCTTTGACGGATATAACATATTCGGGTACTTTTCTTCCGGCAGCTCAGTCAGCGTGTGCCGTTACAAGAAACAACAAGATCGCAGTTATGGGTTCTTCAAAGATAATAAAAAAAGGTTGCTATGCAAAGATAATCAAAAATATCAGACAAAATATTACTGTTATGGGTGTAGCGTGTCCATATCTTAGCGGTATGGAAGAAGATGATACCAACTTTATAAATAAAGAGGATTTTATAAAGTCAACATCTGATATATTTGAGAAACTTCGTGAAGAAAAAGTTGATGTTGTTATAGTGGCAGATGGTTATTATCATCTTATAACAGACGAGATAAAAAAACTTGCAGAAGGTTCTTTTGAACTTATATCTCCCTATGAAGAAACAGCAAAGAAGATATATAATGACTTGCTTGGGGAAGATTTGCTGACAGACAGTGAAGAAACTGCTGATAATATAATTTATTTTGATGAAAATGAAGCTCTGCATAAAAAAGCAGTTTCATTTTTCCTCAAAAGAACTACAGAATTAAAACCTATAGATTAATGTGAAAGAAGCAGGACAGTAAAAAAATGAAAGAAAAGTTTGACAAAGTTATCATAGAAATGAAAAGTGTTCAGTCCTCAGATGATGATACAGACAAAATGGAACTTATAACCGAGGGCAGATTTGCTTTTGAAGGGCTAAGATATGTTATAGAGTATAATGATTCGGAAGCTACAGGATTTGAAGATTCTGTTACTACTATAGAGGTCATAAGCGACAGCATGGCAATGATAAAAAGAACAGGAAAGTCTTCTTCCAATCTCGTGATAGAATCAGGCAAAAAGCATCATTGTCATTATGAAACTCCGTATGGTGATATGATGATCGGTGTTTATACTCACGAAATAAATAATCAGCTTGATATTACAGGCGGAACATTATATATGAAATATACAATAGATATAAATTCGTCTTATGTTTCTGATAATGAGATATTTTTAAAAGTAAAGAAAGTAATATAGTCTTTTTTCCATGGCAAGCATGGAATGTAAAATTGTATTATTTTAGGCATAATTTATAAAAAAGAATTGTAAAACACTCGTAATATTTGGTTTTAAAATGATGGTCTTGTGAATAATAAACAAGAAAATACCGTGAAAAACGCTATTGTTCACAGTTTATTAACAACTAAAGTACGAAAATGTGGTACAATCTGTTATAATAGTAGTTTGATAAATTTTATCAATTGTTCGCGAAAATATTTTAAAATCAAATGTAGAAAGGGATAATGTTATGGCAAATAGATTATTTCAGGGTTTGGTTCATCAGATGTACGAAACTATCGGTGCAACCATAGGTGTTGTTGATGAAACTGCAACAATTATTGCCTGCAGTGACTTTACTAAGATAGGTACTACAAACGAATTTGTTTCACTTGACTTAAACGGCTCATCAGATGTGTTTGTACGTGACGGATTTACATACAAGCCGTTTGGTTCAAACATCAAGAACGATTATGCTGTTTTTGTTGAAGGTGCAGATGAAACAGCTGCAAAGTATGCAAATATTCTCTCTATCACTCTTACAAATATCAAGCAGTATTATGATGAGAAGTATGACAGAAACAACTTTATCAAAAACGTAGTACTTGATAATGTACTTCCGGGTGATATCGTAATAAAGGCAAGAGAGCTTCACTTTAATGCAGAGATAAGCAGAGTAGTTCTTCTTATCCGTATAGTATCTGCAAATGATATATCAGCTTATGATGTTATACAGAATCTTTTCCCTGACAAGAGCAAGGATTTTGTCTTCAATATCACAGAAACTGATATAGTTCTCGTAAAAGAAGTAAAGAGCGGTGTTGACTCCAAGGATCTCGAAAAGCTTGCACGTTCAATTGCCGATACTCTCAGTGGCGAATTCTACACAAGAGTAAATGTAGGTATAGGAAATGTTGTAGTAGGCGTAAAGGATCTGGCACGTTCCTTCAAGGAAGCGCAGACAGCTCTTGAAGTAGGTAAGGTATTTGATACAGACAAGGTTATCGTAAGCTATGACAATCTCGGAATAGCAAGACTTGTTTATCACCTCCCTACAACACTTTGTGAAACATTCCTTCACGAAGTATTCAAGAGAGGCAGTATAGAATCTCTTGATCACGAAACACTCTTTACTATTCAGAGATTTTTTGAAAATAACCTTAATGTGTCTGAAACATCAAGAAAACTTTTCGTACACCGAAATACTCTTGTTTACAGACTTGAAAAAATCAAAAAACTTACAGGTCTTGACCTTAGAGAATTTGACCATGCGATTATTTTCAAGATCGCACTTATGGTTAAGAAATATCTTTCAGCAAATCCTATCAAGTTCTGATAAAAAAATGCTGATTTTTCAAAACTAGAATAAGATTATTAAGTTATAGCGCTTGCCTTATATACAGGATATAAGGCAAGCGTTAATAAAAATACTTCTGAGGCGGTGTTCATGTGGTTGAACTAAAAAATGTATCCGTTGCATATAACAAAGGTCAGAACGTAATAAAGGGTATTGACATAAAAATAGAAGACGGTGATTTTACATTTATCGTTGGTGCGTCAGGTGCAGGTAAGAGTACTCTTATCAAGTTGCTTCTCAAAGAGGTAGATGCTTCTGACGGAACAGTTATGGTGAACGGTTACAATCTTAGGACGTTGAAAAGAGCACGTATACCTAAGTTCAGAAGAACGATAGGCGTTGTTTTTCAGGACTTCAGACTTATACCGACTATGACGGTATATGAAAATATCGCATTTGTTCTTCGTGTTATAAATGCACCAAGATCCTACATAAAAAAGAGAGTTTCTTACGTTATAGGTCTTGTCGGACTTCAGAATAAGACAAAGTCCTATCCTACAGAACTTTCGGGCGGTGAACAGCAACGTGTTGCGCTTGCAAGAGCACTTGTAAATGACCCGAAACTTCTTATAGCAGATGAGCCTACAGGAAACGTTGACCCTGAGTTATCACATGAAATAGTAGGATTGCTCAAGGCCATAAATCAGTGCGGTACAACTGTAGTTATGGTTACACATGAGCATGAATTGGTAAAGCATTTCGGAGGTCGTCTGATAAATATTAATCAAGGTACAGTTATCTATGATGATATTATAGACGGAGACGACTCATATATGGAGGAAGACGTATAAAATTTGATTATCCGTCACCTGACGGATATATTGCTATGCCTTGATGTTTATCTGAGGGCATAGATGTAACAGCATTTATACGTGTGTTTTTTGGTTGAGAGGAGAAGTGATTCTGTATAGGTAGTTTATTTTATCTTATCGGACAGGGATTTAAAAACATATGGCATAACAGGGTAATGGGAGTAGCAACAGCGTGTGTACTTACCGTATCTTTATTGCTTGTCGGTGTTTTTTCTCTGTTTGCGATGAATGTCGAAATACTCCTTACTTCTATTGAAAGTAAAAATGAGATAGTGTTATTTTTAAAGGACGATGTTGTTGGTGAGGATATTATATCTGCCGAACAGGCGATAAAAAATCTGCCAAATGTATCAGTAACCGAATATTATCCGAGAGAGCAGGCTCTTGAGGATTATATAAAGCAGATGGAAGGCTATGAAAATATTTTTGAAGAACTCAGAAATGACAATCCTTTGCCAAATGCTTTTAATATTCAGATCAAAGATACAACGCTTATAACAGAAACTGTAAATCAGATGACTTCGTTTGAGTTTACAGAGTCTGTAAAAGCACCAACTGATTTTGCGAAGATTTTAAACAAACTGAAAAATGTGGTTTCGGTTATATCGATCGTACTGCTTGTTGCACTTATAGCTGTTTCGATAGTAATGATATCAAATTCTACTAAAGCGAGTGTATACACAAGAAGACGTGAGATAAATATCATGAAGTATGTAGGTGCTACAAACTCATTTATACGTACACCGTTTTTCTTTGAAGGACTTTTTACAGGTCTGGTGTCAGGTATAGGTGCATCGGTTATTACATATTTCGGATATACGGCTCTTATGGATATCATAACTAATGATATATCATTCTGGGAAATTATAGGTGTTGTTGAACCGTTACCTTTTGACAATATAAAATATATTGTTTTTGCAGTTTATTTATGCATTGGCTCAGTGATCGGTGCTATAGGAAGTGTGGTAAGTACCACTAAGCATCTTAAAGTGTAAAAAAAATTAGTGTTGCTGTCGTTTGGGTTTATAGAACGTACAGTAACACTTAAAAAATAATATCGGGTGAAAATGAAAAATTCTGAAAGGATATAAAGAAATATGAATAAAAGCTTAAAGGCTAAGATTTTAGCATTTTCGATTATAGGACTTATTTCGATTAATTCTTACGTACATAGTGATAACATTAAAAACACAACTCATATCAGCGCAACACAGACAATAGAAGAACTAGAAGCATTAAAGGCTGAAAATGAAAAGAAAATCAAACAATTGCAGGAAGAGATAAAAAAGTCTCAGGAAAAGTATGCGACCATCGTAGAAGATGAGAAAGCCAAACTTGAATATCAGGAAACACTTAATGAAAAAATAGCACTGCAAAATCAGAATATTGATTATGTGGTAAATCAGATAAAACAGATCGATGATGATATAACAGAAAATAAAAATCGTATTCTTGTTATAGAGTCTGATATATTTATAAAAAAAGCAGAAATTGAACGCAGTATGCAACTTTTTAAGCAAAGACTCAGAGTATCATATATGTCAGGAAATGATAATCTGGCAGCAGTTCTGACAGGTTCGGCAGATTTTTATGATTTGCTTGCAAAGATGGAACTGGTGTCAAAGATAGCAGAGCGTGATGATGAAATGATAGACACACTCTGTACTCAGCTTGAGGAACTTGATGAGCTTAATAAGGCACTTGCGGCAAAGCAGAATGAGCTTGAGACAAGTATGGCAGAATCTGAAGACAAAAAAGCAGAGTTTGATGTTTTACTTGAACAGCTTATAAAGGATAATGAAAAGACTCAGCAGGAACTTGACTCACTGCAGACTGACAAGCAGGAAATACAGGTTGATATAGAAGCTAAGGAAAGTGCTATTGCACAGAAGGAAAAAGAACATGAAAAGTTCATGGCTGATATAGCAGCGGCACAGGAAGCTATACGTATCGAACAGTCAAAGAAAGCTGAAGAATCACGAAAACTTGAAGAGTCAAGAAAGGCCGAAGAATCAAAACGTGCCGAAGAGTCAAGACGTGCAGAGGAATCACGAAAAGCCGAAGAATCAAAGCTTGCAGCACAGCAGAGTCAGAAACCGGCAGTTACAGCACCTCCTGCAACTCAGGCACCGCCTCCTGTTGCGACAACACCTGCTACAACACAGGCTGTATCGTCATCACAAGGTTTTGTATGGCCTGTTCCGGGTTATTATCTGCCACCTACAAGTTATTATGGTTATAGAAGTTTTGATAACAGCTTCCATAAGGGTATAGACTTAGGACAGGCAGGAATAGCAGGTGCAGCTATAGTAGCGATAGCCGATGGTGTAGTTGTAACTGCAAAGAGTGGTTGTACGCATAACTGGAGTAAAAACTACAGCTGTGGATGTGGCGGTGGATACGGAAATTATGTAACTATTGCACACAGTGACGGTACATATTCTTCATTGTATGCTCATTGTCAGTCTATATGTGTTTCTTCGGGACAGTATGTTACACAGGGACAGACTATAGGATATGTTGGTACTACAGGATATTCTACAGGAAATCATCTCCATTTTGAAATTCATAAAAACGGCAGTACAGTGGACCCATTGTCTTTAGTAAGTCCATATTAAGAATCAATAAACTAAAAATACATCATGTTAGCAGACAGATCAGAAGTTCTGCTGACATGATGTATTTGTTAAAAAATGAAAAGAAAGTCAGTTGATATTATGAAAAAAACAAGAACAGTTCCTGTTTATGTAGCAGTAATGCTCATAATCGTTATTGCATCAATGACATTTTCACTGACATATTTTTTTATGAGCAGGAGTTATTATAAAAAATATAAGACTTATGAGCTTATGGCAGAAATAGAATATCTGATAAACAAGCATTATTACGAAGAACCTGAGGATATCGGAGAACTTGTTGATATGGCGCTTACAGGTTATGTTGCAGGTCTCGGAGATGTTTACTCATGTTACAACGATATCGAAGACACTAAGGAAGCCGATAATAATCATGCAGGTTTTTATGTAGGTATTGGTATAACTGTAACTATGTCCGCAGAAGGATATATAGAGATAATAGAGATACCGCAAAATTCACCGTCACTTGAAGCAGGTCTTCAGGTCGGGGATATAATAACAGCCATAGACGGTAAAGACGTACTTTCAACAGGATATCAGGAATCTGTTGAAAGTGTAAAAGGTGACGTAAACACTGAAGTTACACTAACAGTAAAACGTGGTGATACCGTAAGTGATTATAAAGTAACACGTAAAACATTTGATATCGTTACTGTTGAAGGTAAAATGCTTGAAGACAATATAGGCTATATATCTATTTCACAGTTTAACGGAAAAACATATGAACAGTTTCAGGAAAAGCTTGACAGTCTTCTTTCTGACGGAGCAAAGGGGTTAGTGTTTGATGTCAGAAATAATGGTGGCGGTCTTGTATACTCTGTAGAAGATTGTCTTGATCCGTTGCTTCCTGAAGGTGAGATAGCTGTTGCTATTTACCGGGATGAAAAATCAGAAACGATAGTTGAATCTGATAAAAAAGAACTCGATATTCCTATGACAGTTCTTATAAACGGTGGTTCGGCAAGCGGAGCAGAACTTTTCGCCGCATCACTGAGAGATTTTAAAGATGCACCTCTCATAGGTACTAAATCATACGGAAAAGGAGTTATGCAGGATACATTTACTTTAAGTGATAAAAGTACGGTTGTACTTACTGTAGCAAAATACAAAACAACAAAATCAGATTGTTATCACAAAGTAGGTCTTATCCCCGATATCGAAATAGAACCCGATAATGAAAATGACGGTGACGAGCAGCTTGATAAGGCTGTCGAATTTATCAGATCAGAAATCAAAGAAGTGTCATAGAAAAAATTACATTTAAGTTTGCTAACACAATTGACAACCTTGAAATGTTGTAATATAATATAATAGTATGGCTAGAGATAGTTTTCTTAAAGAAATTAAAAAAATAAATCTTGTATGAGGAGAGTATATTATGGCTGAAAAGAAACAGATGTCCCGTGAGGGCTACGAAAAACTGGAACAGGAGCTTGCGTATCTTATAACTGTACGAAGAGCGGAAGTTGCACAGAAACTTAAAGAAGCAAGATCATTTGGTGACTTGTCTGAAAACGCTGAATATGATGAAGCAAAGAACGAGCAGGGTATCCTTGAAGCACAGATCGCTGAAATGGAAAACACACTTGCAAATGCCGAAGTTGTTGATGATGAAGATATCTCTGTACATGAAGTAGGTGTTGGTTCTACTATAGAGATCAAGAGAACAGACAGGGATAAAGTAGAAAAGTTCAAGATAGTAGGTACAACAGAAGCAGATCCTCTTGAAGGTAAGATCTCTGATGATTCACCTATCGGCAAAGCTGCTATGAAGAAAAAAGTAGGCGACAGATTTACAGTTGAAGCACCTGTAGGCGAACTTGAGTTCGAAATATTATCAATTTCAAAGTAAGAAAGGCAAGGTTTTTTTTAATGAGCGAAAATCAGACAAATGAACAGATGCAAGAAGAAGTTATTGAACAGGACATAAATATTCTTAAAAAAGTAAGAATAGAAAAACTTGAAGAGCTCAAGAAAAATAATAAAAATCCATACGAGATAACCAAGTATGAAACAACAGCAAAGAACATAGATATCAGAGAAAAGTTTGAAGAAATGGAAAATCAGACTGTTTCTATCGCCGGAAGAATAATGAGCTGGCGTGATATGGGTAAAGCTAACTTTATAGATGTTCGTGATGATACAGACAGAATGCAGGTTTATATCAGAATGAACGATATCGGTGAAGATGTTTTCTCCGAATTCAAAAAATGGGATATCGGTGATATCGTAGGTGTTGAAGGTTTTGTTTTCCGTACAAGAAAAGGTGAAATATCCGTTCATGCGCAGAAAATAGTTCTTCTTTCAAAATCACTTCTTCCACTTCCTGAAAAGTGGCATGGTCTTAAAGATCAGGATATGAGATATCGTCAGCGCTATGTTGATCTTATCTGCAATCCGGGCGTTAAGGATACATTTGTAAAGAGAAGTCTTATTCTTAAAGAAGTAAGACAGTATCTTGACAATCTCGGATATCTGGAAGTTGATACACCTGTACTTCATACACTTGAGATCGGTGCTGCCGCAAGACCTTTCATTACACATCACAACGCACTTGATCTTGATATGTATCTGAGAATCGAAACAGAACTTTACTTAAAACGTCTTATAGTAGGCGGTTTCAATAAGGTATACGAAGTAGGACGTATTTTCAGAAATGAAGGTATGGACACATCACATAACCCTGAATTTACTACTATCGAAATGTATCAGGCATATACAGACTATTTTGGAATGATGGATCTTATAGAAGATATGTATGTACAGATCACAAAGAAAATATGTGGCAGTGATGTTATTACATATCAGGGAACAGAGATCAATATGGCTGCTCCATGGGAAAGACTTACTATGGTTGAAGCAGTTAAGAAATACGCAGGAGTTGACTACAACGACTGGAAATCAGATGAAGAAGCAAGAGCTTGTGCAAAGGCTCATAACGTTGAAGTTGAAGAAGGCGCATCTGCAACTAAGGGTCATGTTCTTATTGCATTTTTTGACGAATTTGTTGAGAAGAAACTTATACAGCCTACAATAATCTATGATTATCCTGTTGAAAACTCACCGCTTGCAAAGAGAAAACCATCAGATCCTGCATTTACAGAGAGATTTGAATACTTTATCTATGCAAGAGAAATGGGTAATGCATTCTCCGAGCTTAACGATCCAATCGATCAGAGAGAACGTTTTGTTAAACAGGTTGAAGCAAAACGTGCGCAGGGCGGTAACAACGCACAGGTTGACGAAGACTTCGTTACAGCACTCGAATACGGTATGCCGCCTACAGGTGGTCTTGGTTTCGGTCTTGACCGTCTTGTTATGCTCCTTACAGACAGCGCATCTATAAGAGATGTACTGCTCTTCCCGACAATGAAACCACTCGAACAGTAATTTTTTTTCAGAATAAAGCAGGAGGGGAATGTTCAGACCTTCCTGCTTTGTTATTGTATAAGAAAGGCGATATTTTATATGAGCAACGAAAAAAAAGAAGAAAAAAATAATACAAAAGAAAAAAGCATACTTGAAACGATAAAAGAAGTAAATCAAAAAGAAAAAATGGAAAAAATGCAGCGTATGGCCGAGGAGCAAAAAAAACTGCATGAAAAAGAAGAAAAGGAAAGAGAAGTTTATAACAATAAGCTTATGCAGGACAAGGTAGAGCTTATAAAGATGAAGCAGGGCATGAGCGACAAAGATATGTCGGCTAAGGAAGAAGAAAAGAAAAACTACACTATAAAAGAAAAAATAGGAAACTTTATTTATCACAATAAACTTTGGATAATAATGTTTGTTATTTTTGGAGGCATGGCAGGATTTATGGTACACGATTATGTAACCAAGGATAATCCCGATATGACTATTATGGTACTTGTTGACGATTATGAGCTTTCTATGAAATCAGACAAGATAGAAGAAATCTTGAATGAATATATCGAAGATGTAAATGAAAACGGAGAAGCTCATGTAACTGTTTACTATATGCCTGTTTCCGAGGACCTTGATCCATATACACTTCAGGCAAATTCGACAAAGTTTTTTGCTTTGATGCAAGACGGTGAAACCATGATGGTGATGGCAGACTCTGTTATAGCAGAAAGACTTATGCCCGAACAGACTCTTGAAGATCTGTCACAACATTTTCCTGAAAATGAAAATGTAAAAGGTTATGGTTTTTACTTGTCAGAAACTGATTTTGCAAAAGAAATAGAGTATCCCGAAGAATTTTCCGATGATATTTATATAGGTATCAGAAAAGTAAAAGAAGGCGTAAAGTACAGCAAGGAAATGCAGGAAAATTATGATGTAGCGTATAAGGTACTTGAAAAACTTATCGAAAGATACAGCAAATAAAAAAAGTAAAAGATGAAAATGCTGTGAAGTAGTTGACATTGTACAAAAAATACGTTAATATTAATATGTAAATTGTTGAAATAAAGCAACTTATCTGAAACGAAAGGGTAAATATTTTATGAGTAAACTTTGTAAATTTTGTGGCGCAGAAATGGACGATGAAGCTTTTGAATGTCCTGAGTGCCTGAAAAAAATTCCCGGTGCTGAACTTCTGGCAAAACAAAAAGCTATAGAAAAGAAACAAAAATTAAAATCAAGACTTACGACAGCAGGTATTGTTCTCGGTGGAATTGCTATTATTACCGCACTTGTGGCTATAGTTACAACTTTAAATAAAAAACCGTCTGATCTGTACGGAAAGCCGATAGAAACATACATAGAAAGCTGTGTTGAAAATAATTATAAGAAACATATGTCAGCATTTACAGGATATATGGGAACATTTCTTGCACAGCAGTATTCTTATTATGTTATGGGACAGATTCCCGAAGATGATACAAAAGTTCAGACAGCGGCTATTCTCTACCTTGATGCTTATTATCAGGATCTTATTGCCAAGTACGGAACAGATGTTGAAATAACATATGATATAAATGATGAGAAACGATATACTGCTGAAGAACTTCAGAAGTATCAGGAAGAATATATAAGCTTTTATAAAGATGGTCTTGCAGGTACAGTATTCAGTGATGGATATGAGCTTGTTCTGACATTTCATATCGATGGTATGCTTGCAAAGAATACCATCGTAGAGCCTGGATTTCAGGTTTTTGAAATAGATGACGAGTGGTATATTATGAGAACAGTTGATTTCTTCTATGAAGAAGAAGCACCTGACGTAGAAACATACAAATAAAAAAATAAATGCATCATATCTGTTTTTTGGATACGATGCATTATTTTTATCCTTCAAGCCTTATTACGTTGTCAAAAAGTGCATAAAACTTTTGTGGAATAATTTTGTTCATATGACATTTTCCGAAAAACCATTTGTCAAATTTACATTCGGAAAGTATCTGTTCAAAGAAAGTATCTGTTTCAAGTCGGTGAAGCATATCGAGATCAAGGCATTTTTTCAGTGAATGCGGTGGCTCGTGTGTAATAATATAATCAACTTTTCCATCATGGGCAAGAAGATTTTTTACACCTTCCTCAACTTCTTCTATGGTTGGCTGTTCTTCTTCAAACCATGTGTTTGTTTCACGTCTTATATCAATGTCCTGACTGTGACCTCCGCCGAAGGTAAAGAACTTTTTGCCTTCTATAGTGTACACCTGACCTCTTTTAAGATGTACAAGCTTTCCGCCTATGGCACGGGCTGTTCCGCCGTTCCATTGTATTTCAGGATATTCGGAAAGAAGTTTAAAGTTTTCATGACAACCGTCTATAAAAGCAACAGTGTATTTTAGTTCGCCGATTTTTTTTAGTATCTGCTTTTCAGCTTTGTCGCCGTTCCATATAAATCCGAAATCACCGCAAACAATGAGTGTATCGCCTTTTTTTATTTTTCTTGTCGTAGAATCTTTAAATCTTGAAAAATCCCCGTGAGTATCACCTGTAATATATATCATGTTACCACCTGTTTTATTTCAAAAATATAATAGGAAAAAAATTATCCTTAAAATATATTTTATCATAAAAAACACTTCACGTAAATATTTTATTTAAAATTTGTGAATTTTTTTATTCAAACCTCTTTTAAATGTCCTGAAAATTTGCTATAATAATTATGTATGAAAAAATAAATTTTTGGAGAGGGAAATAAATGAAAAAGTTTTTAAGCGTTTTAACAGTAATTATCATTTTTCTCAGCATGATCCCTGCAGAAAGTGCTGAAGCCATATCGTTCAATCCGTCCAAGACGATATACAGTGATTCGGCTATACTGTACAATCTGGACACTGAAACGATAGTTTATGAAAAAAAAGCTGATGACATAAAGCCCCCTGCGCAGTTGATACAGATAATGACAGCTATTATCGTACTTGAGAGACAGGAAGATCTTTCAGAAGTTGTAGAAGTTCCGTCATCTATCTTTGAAGAATTTACAGCATACAGGGAAAAGTATACTGAAGAAGAGTATCCGTACAGTGAAGTAACCACCTGTTACATTGACGAAGGCGAGCAGATGACTATCGAAAGTCTTCTGTATGCAATGATGCTCAGATCTTCATGTGAAGCGGCAAGCACGCTTGCATATATTGTAGGTGAAGGAAGCATACAGAACTTTGTAAGTATGATGAATGAGAAAGCAAAGGAAATAGGCGCAGTAAACACAAAGTTTACAAATCCTCACGGACTCTATGATGAAAATCAGGTATCTACAGCACGTGATCTTATGCTTATTACACGCTATGCACTTAATGTTCCCGGATTTTCAGAAATATCATCAACATATTTTTACAATACAGGTGCAACAAATATTCATGAGTCAGGCATAGACCTTGAAAACGTAAATATCATGATGGACTCTGAAAGCTCACACTATTATCCCGGAACAAAGGGTATAAAAACAGGTAACTCTAATCAGTCAGGACGTTGTCTTATCACAAAAGCTTCCAAGGACGGTCAGAACTATCTTCTCGTACTTATGAATTCTCCGCTTGAAATATCAGGTGAGACAAAGTTTACACATCTTATGGACGCAGCTTCTATCTTTGACTGGGCGTTTGATACTATATCCTACAGAGTAGTAGTAGAAGAAAATAACGAAATAGCTACAGTAGAAATAAATTATGCAAAAGACAGAGATTTTATAAATCTCAAACCTGCAAAAGAAGTGTGGAGCATATGGCCTAAAAATGTAGATACAAAAAATATTGATTCGGAAGTACAGCTTTACTATGAGGAACTCAATGCACCTCTTAAAGCAGGCGAAGTTATCGGAAGTGTAAAATTTACATATCAGGGTAACGAAATAGATACAGTAGACCTTGTTGCATATAACGATGTTGAAGTATCAGAAATAAAATATGCTACAGCTGTACTGGAAACTTACTTTAAGTCGTCTGCTTTTAAACAGGCAATAAAGATAGCAATTGGTTTGTCGGTTATATATATTGTTGTTGTTATCTATGTAATAAATCTTCGTGCTAAGAAACGTCGTGAAATGCGTGCTGCGCAGAGAAGAAACATAAAGTAAAAAAATGAAAAAACAATGCGGAAAATAGGTTTACATCAAGTAAATCATATTTTCCGCATTTTTCATAAATGGTAACAAATCGATGACAAAACAAAAAAAATCACTATAAATAATTATAAATACTTGACTATTTTATAAAAATGTTATATAATTAATTTTGTTGATTTGCTTTTACATATGCTTTTTCATCAGGTAATCTTGCGATTATCCATTTGGCATTTTTGTTCTTTCTTTTAGCAAAGTGCCCTACGGGCATATCACAAAGCTCTTCAAGGCTGGGATCAAGTTCACAGAGTTCGCCGATAGTTATTATAACAGCGTCGGCATCTGTATGAGTTGAACTGCATGAAAACTGCCAGTTGTTATCGTCAAAATGATGAGTTACAAATGTGATCGGTTTGTTGTCCTCAAGAACGTGGGTGCAAGTGAAAACAAGCATTCCGCTTCTTTCAGAAAAAGGATAATAAGACATTTTACGTACCTCCGTAGATTTTTTACAAGTCTATTATACTACAAAGGAAACATATATTCAAGTAAAGGCTTTATTAGCAGGATACTATGAATAAAAAATCTTTGTAATGACTTTAAAAAAACGGAGTAGTGACATTATTACAAAGGAATTTTAACCGTTTTGTTATTTTTTAATTTTTTCTTCAATTTCTATAGTGATAATGCACTAAAAACAAATCATTTGGTTGTGAAAAATATTCAATAAAGATAACAATTTTGTATTATTCATTGACTTTCACTCGATTTCAGCGTATATTATTATATAAGATAAACATTAAAAAAAAGTTTATCCGGAGTTGAACATGGTTTCTATAAAAGATGTTGCAAAAAAATGCGGTGTGTCGGTTGCGACAGTGAGCAAGGCATTAAATGATTGCTCGGACATAAGTCAGGCAACCAAGAAGAAAGTCAGGGACGTGGCTAAGGAACTTGGTTATTTTCCTAACTCTCAGGCAAAGGCACTAAAAACAAGCCGTACAAATACGATCGGTATTATTTACGCCGATAAGTTTGGCAACGGACTCAGTCAGAATTATTTCTCAGCTGTTATCGACAGTTTCAAGGTAGCGGTCGAGAGAAAAGGATATGATATTATTTTTATCGGGTCTCAGACCGTTGACGGAAATAAATTATCATATTATGAGCATTGCAGATACAGAAATGTTGAAGGCGTGCTTGTGGCTTGTGTTGACTTTTATGACAGAGACGTATGTACTCTCCTAAGAAGTGATCTTCCGGTAGTTTCACTTGATTTCTTCTCGAAGCGTGATTATTCGGTTTACTCTGATAACCGTCAGGGAATGAGAGATATCATAGAATATGTTTATGATATGGGACACAGGAAGATAGGTTATATTTACGGTGACACTTCGCAGGTTACAACGATAAGACTTGATACATACATCGAAACGATGAAACAGTTAGGTCTTTCGGTAGAAGTCGATTATGTCAGACAGGGACGATATAATGACATCGAGCTTGCAAAGAAACTGACTAAAGAAATGCTGTCGCTTTATGAACCGCCCACTTGTCTTATAATGCCTGATGATATTGCTTCATTCGGTGCTTTTATGGCGGCAGGTGATATGGGTCTGAAGCTTCCGGACGATTTGTCCGTAGTGGGATATGACGGTATTCAGATAGGACAGATAATGGAACCAAATATAACTACAGTGTATCAGGATACAAAGCTTCTCGGAATAAAATCGGCAGAGTTACTTCTGAAGAGAATAAACGGTGAAGAAATAACTGATATCAACAAGCAGGTGGTTATAGAAACCAGACTGCTGAAAGGTCAGACGGTAAAAGCTCTGACGTGACGTTTATATGCCTATTATATTTTATATTTAAATATAATACAATCATTAAGGAGGAAAATTTAGAAATGAAAAATTTAAAGAAAACTTTAGCATTACTTGCAGCTCTTGCAATGTCAGCAACAGCTCTCTACGGTTGTGGCGATGAAAAGGAATCATCAACTGCTAACAACTCAAGCTCAAAGGTTGAAGAATCAAAGGACGATTCAAAGGCTGATGACTCATCTAAGGAAGATAACGACGGCGACGCTGAAGGCGATCAGCTCACAATCCTTTGCTGGAACGCTAACGACAGTAAGCCAATGGTAGACCTCTTCTGCGAAAAGACAGGTCACGATCCTTCAGAAATCAACATCAAGAACTTTGACTGCCAGGGTGGTGAAGCTGCTGAACTCTACGAACAGTATCTTTCAGAAGCGGCTAACGACGCTGATATCATGTTCCTCGAAGCTGACTGGGCTCTCAAGTTTATAAACGACGATTCACAGACAATGGCTCTCAGCGAAATCGGTATCGACGAAAGCTCACTCGGTGATATATATGATTACGTTCTCGAAATCGGTAAGTCAACAGTTGACGGTACACTCAAGGGTATCTCATGGCAGGCTGCTGCAGGTGGTTACTGCTACAGAGAAGACCTCGCTAAGGAGTACCTCGGCGTAGAAACACCTGAACAGATGCAGGAAAAGGTTAAGGACTGGGATACATTCCTTGAAACAGCTAAAGAATACAAGGCTGCTAAGGGTGACAAGGCTGCTATGGCTGCTACACTCGGCGGTGTATGGCAGGTATATGGTGGTTCACGTGGTTCAGCATGGCTTACATCTGACAACAAGCTTGCTGTAGATGATTACTGCAAGAACTATGCTGAATTTGCAAAGACTCTCTGGAGCGAAGGTTATGTAACAAACGTTAATCAGTGGGGTGACGAATGGTATGCACTCGGTGCAACAGATGACGTTTTAGGTTACTTCGTATCAACATGGGGCTTTGGTGACACAATTCTTGCTAAGGCTGCAGGCGGCGAAGGCGGTGCTACTTTCGGTAAGTGGAAATGTGTAGTTGGTCCAGCAGAATTCTACTGGGGCGGTACATGGCTTGCACCTGCAACAAGATGCAACAGCAAGGATCTTGCTAAGGAATTCATCGAATTCTTCACAACAAACAAAGACGGTGCTGAAGCATACGCTCTCAAGCAGGGTGAATACATGTCTAACTCAGCAGTTATGGAAAAAATCATTGCTGACGGCGAATACAAGGGTGCTCCTGTTCTCGGCGATCAGAACCACTTCGAAGTACTTAACGAAGTTGCTAAGGGCATCGACATGGCTGGAAAGATTACTCCATATGACTCAACAATCAAGACAGCATTTAACGATGCAGTAAACGCTTACTGTGAAGGTACACTTGGTTCTGTTGAAGAAACAATGGGCGATTTCGAAACAAGAGTTATGGAAGCACTTCCAACTCAGCTTAACTGGGAATAATTTATAACTGATTGAAAATTTTATAAATTAATATACTTCACACAACCTATAGAGTAGTTATGCTCTATAGGTGTGTGTCGTGTTAATTCTGTTTTTATTAAATTAATTCTGGGAGGGCTTTTGAGAATGAAATCGAGTGCGCAAAATAGAATTCGTTCTATAAGTTATGCGAAATATGGATACTTTTTTATACTGCCTTTTTTTATAGTGTATTTCATTTTTCAGCTTTATCCGCTTTTTAACACATTCAAACTTAGTTTGTATGGAAACGCTACCAATCCGGAGGCTTTTGTAAAGTTAGATAATTTTAAGACTTTGATTTTTGGAGAGAGTGATATTATTGCTTCAAAAGCAGCGGCGACACAGAGTAAAGCTCTTTTCAGAGCATTTGGAAATACACTTATACTGTGGTTTGGTAACTTTATACCGCAGATTTGTCTTTCATTGCTTCTGGCAGTATGGTTTACAGATCTTAATTTAAAGATCAAGGGCAAAACATTCTTTAAAGTAGTAATGTACATGCCAAATATAGTTACAGCAGCTTCAGTAGCAGCTTTATTCTTGATGTTATTCTCAAGATCTGACTACGGTCCTATAAACTCATTTCTTATGGAGAACTTTGGTTTAGAAAAACCTATTGACTTTATAAGGGACAAATGGATTTCACGTGGAGTTGTTATGTTCATACAGACGTGGATGTGGTTTGGTAATACTATGATTATGCTTATGGCAGCTATCATGGGTATCAGTCCGTCACTCTTTGAGGCTGCTGATATCGACGGTGCCAACAGCAGACAGGTATTTACAAAAGTAACACTTCCTCTGCTTCGTCCAATGGTTGTCTACACAATGATTACTTCCATGATTGGTGGTCTTCAGATGTGGGATATCCCGTACCTCTACAAAATTGGTACATCTTTCAATGATAATATAAAGACTATAGCAGTATTTATTTACAATAACTTCCATGGAATGAATCCAAACTATGGTTATTCTGCTGCTGCCTCTGTTGCACTCTTTATTCTTACTTCTATTCTTGGTTCATTCTGCTTTGCTATGAACAGAGACAAGGATGCTGCAAAGAGAAAGAAACAGATAAAAGAAGCTAAGAAGAAAATGAAAGAGCAGAACAAAGCAACATTTGGAGGGTTTTGATTATGAATAATGTTAAAGACAGTTACGCAGCTAAGGTGCGTGCAAAATCCATAGGTGTTATGATTGTTCTCGTAATTCTTGCTTTGATCTGTTTATTGCCTATATGGATACTTTTTGTAAACGCCACACGTGATACACAGGATATTATGACAAACGGTCTCTCTTTTATACCCGATACTCATTTTTTTGCTAATATTAAGGAAACTATAAGACTTAATTCTGAGGGCAAGATTACATATGATGCGTTTATAGGTTACAGGAACAGTTTTATTATTACAATATCGGCTACTGTATTGACTGTGTTTTTCTCAGCACTTACTGCATACGGTCTTGTAGTATATGATTTTAAAGCAAGCGGACCGGCTTATACCTTTATTCTTATGGTAATGATGGTACCTGTTCAGGTTACATCAGTTGGTTTCGTACAGTTTATGTCACAGATTAAATTGACAGATACATATGTTCCGCTTATCGTACCTGCAGTAGCAGCTCCGGCGATAGTGTTCTATATGCGTCAGTATATGAAGTCATCATTCCCGCTTGACATTGTTGAAGCGGCGCGTATCGATGGTACAGGAGAGTTCAGAACATTCCTTACAATCGGTCTTCCTATGATGAAACCTGCTATCGGTGTACAGGCTATATTTGCATTTATTGCTAACTGGAATAACTTCTATACACCATCCATGGTTCTTATTTCAAGAGACCCAAGTAAGTATACAATGCCTATGATGATCAATTCAATTCTTTCTAACGATAAGCTTAGTGACCTCGGTGTAAAATATACATCTATCATGCTTTCAATCTTACCTGTTATGGTTATCTACATTCTTCTTTCCAAGACTATCGTTGAAGGCGTTGCTGAAGGTGGCGTTAAGGAATAATATTTCCGAAAAAACAATCGAAGATTATAATATTTTATTTATAAAAAAATACGACAGTTTTAAGCTGTCGTATTTTTTTATGTAAAAAAGACTCTCATCAAAAAAGATGAGAGTCAGAATGTTATTTTTTAAGTATCTTTTCTGCTGTAAAAGCCAGTATAAGCATGAAGAGATTTATAATTACTATAGTAGAACCTGCAGGAGTATCTATACTGTAAGAGAGTCCAAGACCGACAATAAAGCATAGTGTAGAAACAAGTGATGAGGATATTACAACAGACTTGAAGCTTCTGCAGAGTCGCATAGAAGTAATAGCAGGGAATATAAGAAGGCTTGACATAAGCAACGCACCCATAAGACGCATACCTATAACAGTTGTTATTGCAGTGAGAAAAGCTATAAGCATATTATAAAAATCAGATTTTATTCCTGTAGCTTTTGCAAACGATTCATCAAATGTTACAGAGAATATCTTATTATAAAAAATAACAAACAACGTTATAACTATAAAGGAAAGAATAACGCTTATTATCAGATCTTCATCACTTATCGCAAGTATACTTCCGAACATATAGCTTGTCAGATCGGACTTAATATTTGTTGAAAGAGAATTGATAAATACACCTATTGCAAGCGCACTGCTTGAAATAAGGGCTATAGCCGCATCGCCGTTTATTTTACTGTTCTGACTTAGTTTTAGCAGTAAAAACGCCGCTATGACTACAACAGGTATCGAAACTTTCAACGGTGCGATATTCAGCGCAGCCGCAATCGATATAGCGCCAAATGCCACATGAGAAAGCCCGTCACCGATCATCGAAAACCTTTTTAATACCAGGCTTACTCCGAGCAGTGAAGCCGAAAGTGTCACAAGCAACCCGACTATCAAAGCTTTTTTAAGAAAATCATACGATAAAAAATCGCTTATTATATCAATCATATATTTTTTTCACGTCCTTAGAAATATAACATAACCCAATTTATAATTATACATTTAATCGACATTAAAGTCAAGTGATTGTGTTGTATACAAATGTGTTAATGTGACGATTTTTTTAGTGAATAAAAAAACAGCACCTAATAAACTTTGTTAAGTGCTGTTTTGTGTTTAGTTATTGATTTTTTCTGCAAGTTCTTTGATCTCGTCAATAGACAGCCCGGTTATTTCTGAAATATCCTCAAAAGTACCCATCTTTTTCTCAAGAAGTTTTACAGCGGTCTGAGAGTTGTTTTTTTTGGTGACATCTTCTGTAACTTTCTTAGTGACATCAGCAGTGACTTCTTGAGTAACTTTCTTAGTGACATCAGCAGTGATTTCGTCACGAAAATCCTCCATTATTTGACACATATTATTCACTCCTTCTACAGTCTTTTTAAAATAACGTGTTTTATCAGCAAGTTCTTTTATATACATTTTGTTTGGGTCTGCACATAGAAAATCATGTGCTAGTTTTGAGAGTTCTGAGGTGTCATCTTTATTATTGTATGAACTGTTTACATAAATAATGTGAGCACCGTCATTAAGCGGTTTATTGGTTTCGATTTCTCGCCATTCATAGTGATATATAAGCCTGTTATCACCTATTATGTTATTGAAAATGTTAAACTTAATAAAAATAATATAAAATTTTATTAAAACATATTTTATTTATTGTTCAACCCAGGACTAACCCAAGTTTACTACAACCGGGTGTAACACACACCCTATATCCCATTTTATTGGGAATA